>JAHDIL010000076.1:0-498 GCA_020630835.1 Verrucomicrobiota bacterium | reverse complement strand
AGGGATCAAGTCCGTCTTTGGCCAACGCTCCCCCGACACGGCACACATTCCAAAATCACCATCCTCTTCATGCAGGCTAGCAATGCGCGCGTAGGGCGACCAGTCAGTCATGCCCTCCTGCCAAACAAGAGTATCTGCAGAAACGCCATCTTGCGCAAAGTGTGCCTGCAATTCCTGCCTAGAGACCGGACCTACATTTTCACCGTCATTTCGATAAAACCATTCTTCGTTCATACTATTGGATCTCTCTACGCTGACGATGAGCTGAATTCAATCTCTTTAGCGGTCACTTTTCTGACACGGCAACGCCAAAGGAGAGGACTCGTGAGCCTTGCGAGAAAGGCTAATGCCCTAAAGAATCTCGAAATCACTCTCTTTTCCGCACTAGCGGCCCTAAACGAATAGAATCTCAACGGACTCCCCCTGCGTCAGCGACTGAAAAAGTCATTGCTCGCTCCCCTACCCTTAACAGTGAGGCCGAATCACTGGGCGGAGCTT
>JAHDIL010000075.1 GCA_020630835.1 Verrucomicrobiota bacterium | reverse complement strand
TAGAGGCACCGGGGCCCCTACTTTCTCCACGGGATGGGTGTAGAGATAGCGCCACACCTTGTCCCACTTTTCTCTGCCGCGCACAACGATCGTGTGAGCCTTGCGCGAGCTCTCTTGAACGTCGCAGTTTGTAATAAGTCGGCGGGTGTTTTCGAATGGCGTTGAGGTCTTTTCTACATCCACCAAAGCTCCAAATTCCGCCAAGCCTAACAACTGCCAAGAACGACAGTAGTGATCCCCTATCCAGCCGCCATCGAGGACGTGAGTGAAACCAAAGTAGCGGTTGGCTGGAGTAGCCGACTCCAGGCCTTGCCAAGATTCCAACTGATCGCGAGGTCCAGAAAACATCACTACACGGGCGACTTTTTGGTGCTTGGCCCAACGAGCTGCAGTTGTAGACCCGTGAGATATCCCTGACAGGATAACCTTATCCCACAACAGATCACTATGGTCTTCGGTTAGGAATTGCTCCCATTCCCCCTCTGGGTGGTGTTTTATGAGCCATTTCAGAAAGTTTAGCGACCGAGCTGCTGCTCCATCGGTGTAGGGAATGTCTACTAGCTGACTGTGGTCCTCTCCGGTTGCGGCTTCCAGACGGATATCACCAATGACTTTTCCGCTATCGCGAGCTTCAGCATCAATCTTTGAAAACCAAGAGTTTGCGTAGTGCGGTTGGATTGCGTGGAGACCATAACTGGATAAGCTTTCAAAGAGCTGCTGATTATGTGCCATCAGCCAGATGACCAACTGCCCTCTTGCTTTTACCCGCGTATCCACCATTGCGTGATGTAGGTCTTTGGGTTTGCCCTTTTCATCGGTAAATACGTAGCCTATTTCCGGATGCTCTTCTGCCTTTGGATTGATCTCGGTAGCCCTGGCTGACAACGTGTAGCGCTTACCCAAACGGGGCTCAAGGAAACTGGCGACAGTCTCTCCCAGGAAGGCATTCCCAGGAGCAGAAAAGTGGCAATCGTCGGGCCTTTGAAGTTCGGCCAGTCGCGGAGAAATAGCGGTATGTAAATCGTTAATTTCGATGCCTTGTTTCTTCATGACCTCCGCAGCTGCAGCATTGCGCTCGATCACTGAGCTCGGTGAATATCTCCCCGGAACTTCGGGAAGCGGTGTCGTATTAGCCCAAATAAGTTTCGCATCCGTCGCCTTCATCTGAGCGATTATCTTCTCGAGCCGATGGGTATAGTCCTCTACCTTGGTTTTGCGGTCATGAATGCCAAAGTTAAAATGAATAATATCCCACTTCCCATCGCCAAGCCAAACATCCAGTTTCTTTAACGCAGTGGAAGTGGGGCCGCAGTTTGCTGGAGCGCGATGGACATTAGCTTTACCATCGAGGTTCGAACGAACGGTTTGAGTATAGGCACGAGAAACCGAATCACCTATCAACAATACTCTTGGCAGATCTGGATCATCTTCGACAAAATCCCAGGCATTCGACCTTCCTGCCACTTTGTCCCTCTTATGGCCTGGAAGGTAGAAACCACCCAGTTCAGTTTGAAGAACCTTCTCCCAAGCCTGCTGTTCGGGAGGGAGCTTAGCCACCCAAGCTTGGTATTTTTTGTCCAGTTCGAGGTCAGCTTTGGCTTTTTTAGCGGCAGCTTCGGCGGCAGTAGTTGGTTCAACTTGAATCTGCGCGGACGCCCCTACACTGAGGGCGAAAAACGTAAGTATAGAAAGCAATAAAATAGACTTCATCGTGAATTATTTGAGGTGTGTTTTAGTTGTTGTAATGCAATTTCACTCGCACATCGTCGAGGAATTGCCCTTCAAACTGAACGGCCAATGAGCCTCTTCGGTATGATTCTGAGGCTGAAGTATCGACAAGGCGTATGGCAATGAGCAGAAAACGTGCTTCTGGTGGGATCTGCATACTTAGGCTATTTCTCATCCATCTATATGACGAAGACCTGGGGAAACTCATTCTGCGCATACTCGATGCCAATGCCGTTGGCTCATCGCTGCTAGGCTCAATAAGAATGGCTCTCCAGTTTTCGATATCTTTCGGCACTTCGCTAAAGGCGGACACCGTCAGATGGCATTCGAACCGATTTGAGACTTCAACGGGAATTGAGCCAAAGGCGGCATGCACCTCCACACTAGCACCCCCATCCTCGAGAAGATGTTCGTAGCTTTGTAAGTCGACTAATCGATAAATATCGCCTGAATACCCAATCGGCTTTTCTTTGCCTTCGAAATCAGCACGCAAAAATCGAAACATTTGCTTCCCGTCTAGAGGAGTAACCCCCGATGTCTCACTGGTGATTTCGGCATAATCACCTGCCCAAACGTCGGAATTTACAGGCCCCCCGGCAGACAGCAGATCGGCCTCGGATTCAAAACTGTCTTGCAGCAAAGTCACGATTTTTCGTCTACCCGTCTCCGTAGCAGCCCAAATAGCGGTGGTGCAGAAGATGCCGGCCAGCAGGCCGGCTGCGGCTGCCCTCCACGCGGGCCAAAAGGGAGAGACTCTCGACTTCACGGGAAATTCAAGGATAGTTTTGCCTTTGCTAGATTGGCTAACACCTTCCACTACAGGAGGAACTGCAGCCAGTTCGCTTAAACCTTCATCGATCGTTGCTAGGGAGAGGAAACGTTCCCTAGCCGACTCATCAATCTCCAGCAGCTCATTCAACGCTTCCAAACTTTCGGGAGAAATCGTTCCGCTAAGATATTGCTCGATGAGCTCTACGTCATTTTCGTTCATAGTGGCCTTTCATTCAAGAGGCAAAATCTTCCTGTATCGCCTTGTCGACGCATCGCTCTAAAGCACGGCGAATTCGCCAGAGTTGTTGGTAGAGAGTGTTAGACTTTTTACCCAGCCGGCTTGCTAAGCTATCTATGGATATACCGGGTTGGTAAGCAGTCATTACCAGCTCGCGGTTCGAAGGCGTCAATTTTTTAAGACAGATCTGAAGCTGATTGAGCCGCTTCTCCTTGGAGCCGCAGGAGACTTGTTGTAACGATTCATCTGCAAGGAGATCGAATACTTTGTCGCTCAATACCAATCGGTCTGTTGCGCATTTTCGGCGAAAATGAAGGACCTCATACCGGGCAATCACACAGGCCCAAACCGGGAACTTATCTAAGTCCTCAAGCTGTTCGAACTTCTTCCAAGCCGTCAGTGAAACCTCTTGCATGATTTCATCCACATCCTCTGACCTATTGATCCCCGAACCTCTAATGTAAGCGCGGATCACCCGTTCATGCAGAGTTAAGGCGCGCACAAAGGGTTCGTGGAGATTCGGTGATAAAGGATCGGAGCACATAACTGCATAAACATACTCCCGTGCCGTCTCATCTCTTATGAAAATAATTTATTTCTTCGCCGATGCAGCATTGCAAATGCGCAATCTGAAGGATTCGTGAGGCCCTAAGATCGAAACGGCTATGCACTCTCTCTTTCAGCATCGGGCCCATCTACGATTTTTTTCGAATACTGGCTCGACTCAACGGGTGAACAGAATCGGAAGGGAACAGCCTAGCGCTCTCCGTAGGCTAGAGCACGTATCCCTAGATGCCTGATGTATCGATACATCAGGCTCATCGCCTGCGATCAATTCTTACCGCCTTTACGACGCGGCTTATCGGCCTCATCGCTCCTCGACTTTGGCTGACCATCGATCAGAGGTTGCACCGTTGCCCCATTGGCCGGAAAGGCGATCGGTGTGATGCACACGAGAGCGCCCGGCTCGAGGGAAGAAGTCCGTGCATCGACCACAACCTTCTCGCCATCGGCATAGACCGGAGCGATAGCCGTGCGCACGATGCGGTTTTTCTCATCGATCACAATGATCTCACCGCCGGGACGAACGGCCTGTGCAGGAAGAATGTAGGCTGATTCAAAGGGAAGGCCCGGAATGCTAGCCTCCAGAAATTCACCAAGGAGGGGATTGTATCGCCCAACAGGTTGGCCTCCCGCTAGAGGTGACAATTCAAAGAGTGACCATGCGGCTGCGTCCAGACAACTGCCCGCTACTGCCCAACATTTTCGCCTGCCAGCCAGCTAGGTCTGGCAGAGCAACTAAATCCCCTGCCATGGAAGCCTCTTGATCAAGCTGCTGAAAGGCCGACAAAGACAGCTCGACTTCGAGTCGTAGCGCTTGATCCGAAAATATCTCACCCAATACGGTCGTAGGAGTGACTGTTTCCCCAATCTGCACGTCGCGCCTGATAACCCTCCCTGAAAAAGGTGCTCGAACTGATGCTGACTCTAGCGCACGCTCGGCATCGGCCAGACGGAGCTCGGCCGCAGCCAAGGCTGCCTGAATCTGCTGAATTTGCGGCTCACGAGCAACCAGAGGGGACGGGGCTGAGCGGCTACCATTCACCTCTTCCCAAGCAGACAGCGCGACGTCTCTTCTAGCCTGCTCTTCAACCAATTCAGCTTGCCGTCGGCCAAGCTCGGCTCGAGCCGTGGCAAGGTCTGCCGTGAAGTCAGTCTTCCTGAGTTCGAGCAAGATATCGCCTTTCTCGAAAGAGGAACCCGTATCGAAGTTTGAAGCAATCGACTCGACAACACCGGCGAACTCCGGTTTCAGCATCCCTCGCTGAGCTGATGTTACGAAACCTCGGCCGCCAATCATTGGGCGATAGGCTTGCTTACGCAAATGAATCGTCTCAACCTGCAGAGGTGCTACGCGGTCAGGCCGAAAGGATTTGACCTCACCTTTAGAACTCAGGGCTCGATATCCCATGATACCTCCGAAAACTAAGGCAACAAACAACACTATACGTATGATCGTGATCATATTAGAACCGGCATAAAAAGCATCAGCTGATGAATAAACAGCTCAAAACAACGGAAGTTTCTTCGAGAGTCAACAAAACCACGCCACAGATGGGTAGCGGCCATAACAGGCAACTTGCAACAAGAAAAAACGTCCCTAGTTCACGCTACGTCTGCGGACTGATTAGGATTGCTCAAAATGTGACAACTTGAACTCCTCACGCGGCACCAGCTTGCTCTTAGTAACGTGCGCAGGTAGAGGAAAAGCCGATAATAAGAAGCACAGGAATAGCGTTGCTTTTTTTAGGCAACCCCGTATCGTTGCGGCCCCAAAAAACATCCTAAAAAAGACTACGAAAAAGGGAGAACCCCCTTCTTAGCCTTGCTTTTTTGACATCCATGGCCGCTAACGATACCGCTCCTCTTTTTCTTTATGATACGACCCTGCGCGACGGCACACAGGGAGAGGGGGTGAATTTCTCCTCGCTTGACAAAATCCGTATCGCTCAAGAGTTGGACAGTTTCGGCATGCACTACATCGAGGGAGGATGGCCCGGCTCCAACCCCAAGGACGTCTCCTTCTTTGAAAGGGCTGCCGATCTCGACTGGCAGCATGCCAAAATCACTGCCTTCGGCAGCACACGGCGCAAGCTGATCGGCGTAGAGGATGACCCTCAGGTGCAGACCCTGCTCGAAGCCAAAACGCCTGTCGTCACTTTCTTCGGCAAAAGCTGGAGGCTTCACGTAACAGAAGTTCTCGGGACAACGGAAGAAGAAAACCAGGCAATGATCCGCGACACTACCCGTTTCCTCAAGGAGAACGGCCGGGAGGTTTGCTATGATGCAGAGCATTTCTTCGATGGCTACAAAGACTCCCCAGAACATGCCCTAGCCACCCTGCAGGCTGCAAAGGATGGCGGCGCAGACTTCCTGGTGCTATGTGACACTAACGGAGGGACCATGCCGCATGAAGTCGAGGAAATCACCAGTGTGGTCTACGAAACATTGGGGATTCCAGTTGGTATCCACACGCATGACGACACTGGGGTGGCTGTAGCCAACGCCCTAGCCGCCGTCCGATCAGGAGCGACGCAGATCCAGGGAACGGTAAATGGCTTCGGCGAACGCGTTGGAAATTGCAACCTCACAACGGTCACTCCGAACCTGCAGCTAAAAATGGGATATCCCGTGGTCGAAGACCTAGAGAAGCTCACGCACTTAGCACATTTCGTAGATGATTTGGCCAACCAAACTCACAACATACGCGCTCCCTACGTGGGGTCGACGGCCTTCGCACACAAAGGTGGGATGCATGTCAATGCTGTGCAGAAGGTAGCTCACAGCTTCGAACATATCCCGCCTGAAACGGTGGGGAACCGTCAGCGCATCCTTATCTCTGAGCTTTCAGGCCAGTCAAATGTGCTCATGAAAGCGGAAGACCTGGGGCTGCCAGTCGAGAAAGGATCAGATGAGGCGCTGGAAATCCTAGCACACGTCAAGGAGTTAGAAGAACAAGGCTATGAGTTCGAGGCGGCGGAGGCCTCTTTCGAACTCATGCTGCGCCGAAAGCTCAAGAGCTACCGCAGCTTTTTCACTCTGCAAGAGTATCACTGCACTTATCGCCGTGATGGGGCTGCCCAATACGACACCTGCTCAGCCACGGTGAAACTAACCGTAGATGGACAGAAGGAATATGTCGTAGCTGAGGGTGATGGCCCTGTGAACGCACTCGATGCAGCCCTCCGCAAAGCGCTCATCAAGTTCTATCCCGAAATCAACGACATGGAGCTGCAAGACTACAAGGTCCGCATTATCGATAGCAGCTCAGCCACAGCAGCACGGACCCGTGTGCTCATTCTGAGTGGGACGAGGGATCAAAGCTGGGGAACAGTTGGCGTCAGCACCAACATCATTCAAGCCAGTTGGCGAGCTCTTGTCGACTCTATCGAGTAGTACTTGAATAGGCAGCGTGGTCCCGAATCGTGAGCGACAGCTCGCTCCTTTGCCATGAGCGGCGCTACTAGCAAATTGCCGATAGCTGAGATTCGCGGTGACCTCGTATCAGCTCTTCAGAGAGATCGGTGCCGCATTGTCATCGAGGCACCAACAGGCTCTGGAAAATCGACTCAAGTCCCGCAGTATCTGCTAGACGCGCTTGGCGATACGGATGATGAAATTTGGGTGCTACAGCCACGGAAGCTAGCAACCCGAGCTCTCGCCAAGCGTGTAGCCAGTGAACTGGGGGAACCGCTTGGAAAGCGTATCGGCTATCAGATACGAGACGACTTCGTAGGAGGAAAAGAAACACGGGTCCGCTTTGTCACCGAGGGAATCTTGCTTAGACGGCTGGCTGAGGATGCTTCGCTGCGAGGAATAAGCGCCATTGTTTTCGACGAATTCCACGAACGGAACGTCTTCTCGGATCTGTCCTTGGCTCGTGCCGCTCAAGTCCAGAGTATCCGTCCGGATCTCAAACTCGTTATCATGTCGGCCACTCTGGACAGCGCTTATCTGCTAGAGTGGCTGGGCGAAGGTGCCGTGGGTCTGCGTAGCGATGGCCGCTGCTACCCGGTCGAAGAGGTCTATCTTCCCAGCCGTAAGGGGGCTCGCGAAAAAACCTGGGATCACCTAGCCGCCGCTACCAGTCAATATTTCCAAAAGACACCCGCAGCCCTCACCGAACAGGAGAATATCCTCATTTTTCTACCCGGACGGTTTGAAATACGAAAGACTCACGAAGCCCTGAAGCGCTGCAAGTGGACGAACGGTTTCGTAATCCACGAGCTTTTCAGCGAGCTTTCTCCCGAAAAGCAAGATGAGGCGCTAGAGTCCGGTTCTAGAAGAAAGATCATTCTTTCGACCAACGTGGCGGAAACCTCATTGACCATAGATGGAGTTACCCTGGTAGTTGATAGCGGACTGGAGCGCCGCAGCAGTTTCGATCAT
>JAHDIL010000074.1 GCA_020630835.1 Verrucomicrobiota bacterium | reverse complement strand
GAAAAGGCAGAGCTCGCGACATCGATCAAGAACCTCGTTATCGAGCAGGATGGCTTGGAGGATTCGATCGAGCAGCGCCAAGCTGACATGGCGGCCGCTCGTGTCGAGTATCAAGAAATCGAGGCGAAACTTAGCGATCTGCAGTCAGGTGTCGCTCAGCTAGAGAACGAGATTTCCACAGCGCGGAACCGCGTTGCTTTTAACGAGGAGCGCGCGGGGGAACTCCAGCAACTAATCGATAAAAACGCGGCTTCTCTGACGGAAACGGATGAAAAGCGCGAAGGGCAGCAAGAGGCGATCACTCGGGCAGAGGAGACGCTGAATGTAGCCAATGAAAAGCTGGCAGCTCGAGAAGAGAGTGTGGTAGAGGCTGAAAAGGCTTGCCAAGAGTCACGTGTCCACCGCGAAACGCTCTCGGAGCGTCTTGCCGAACTGGAGGTTGAGCGAAGTAATGCGAAAAGCCGCCTCGCCACCATCGAGGCGACTCTGGCGACCAATCGTAAGCAGGCCGCCTCCGACGAAACGCGCAAGTCTCAACTCGAAGACGAGCTAACTAAGCTGCGATCTGATCAGGAGGAGAAGTCGAAGGCGGCTTCTGAACTGGAAAAGCGGCTGGATGATCAGCGTATAACGATCGAGGAGTTTGAGGAAAGTCTCATCCAGCTCGAGCAGAAATACTATCAGGCAAAAAGGGGGGCGGCAGACATGCAGGAGAATTTGGCAAATCTGCACAAACTGCATGCCGAAAAGCACTCTCGTCTAGAGGTGATCCGTAAGCTGCTGGCTGACGGAGAGGGGTTCGCCAAGGGGACCCAGGCTGTTCTTAACGGTCTCAATGATCCAGGCTATTTCACTAGCCGAATCGAGAGTCCACTCTCCCAGCACATAGATGTAGAGGAGCGCTACGCTGATGCCATCGAGGCGACTCTCGGAGAGCAGTTGCAGGCGGTTATCGTTTCTGATATCGAGTCGGCTGAGCGCGCCATAGAGGCCCTAAAGGAGGAGCGGGCTGGTGAGGCGTCTCTTATCGCAGCTTCTTTGCTTGGTCAGCCTTCAGCGCCGGGAAATGGCGAACCTTTGCACAAATCTCCTGCCCCGCTCGGATCGTTGGGCTGGGCGCTCTCTCATGTGGGGGTCGAAGCCAGCGTGCGACCTCTGATCGAGCAGTTGCTGGACGGTGTGCTCCTGGCAGAAAATCTGACAACTGCCCTTCGATTGCGTGAGGAGTTGAATCGATCAGAAAGGCACATATCCATAGCTACGCTGCAGGGCGAATTCATTAGTCCTGCCGGCATTATTCGTGGAGGGCAAACCGGCGACGGGTCTCTCTCTGTGCTCAAACTTAAGGCAGAAGTTAAAGAGCTCGAAAAGATCACAGATTCCTTGTCTACGGAAGTTAGCACTCGTCAAAAACGTCGTGATATCCTTACTACTCGAGTAGACGAACTGGAGAACGTCCTGACCGAAGCTCGTGAGCGTCTGCAGCACAAGCGCGTTATCGCCTCCAAGCTAGAGGGGCAGCTTGCGCTCGTGCAGCGAGATCTCAGTCAGCTTTCTAACCGTGTTGAGAGTGTCGACTGGGAGCGTCAGGAGGTAAATGATCGTCAGTCCACGCTGCAAAAGGTAATTGCTGAACTTGGCAGCGAAGAGGAAGTCCTCTCCGACTCCTTCGCCGCTTTAGAGACTGAGGCGATGGAGGCTAGCCAGCACCTCACTACTCTGCGAGGCCAGACAGACGAGCTCAACGAAACTCTCACCCAGACGCGCACGGACCTGGCCGTTGAGCGCGGCAATGTGCAGAATCTGCAAGAACAACTCGAGCCGATGATCGCCCGCCTGCATGAGCTGGATGAAACACGGCGCGTGGCAAACGAGGAAAACGAGCAATTTCTCGCAAGGATTAAGACGGGCCACGAGGAGAATGAGATACTTCAATCTGAGATGGGAACATGGGAGGCAGCGCTCACTTCACAAAAAAGCGAGTATCAGACAATCGGTCGGGATCGAGGCTCTTATGCAGAGAAGATCGAGGAGGGGGAGGCGGCGCTCACCGAATTCCGTAAGAACGTGCAAGCTGTGGCCAAACAGCGCGGGCAGGAGGAAGTGAAGGACGCTCAAATTCAGTTGAACCTTGAGAACATCGAGAGAAGCAGCCGTGATCGCTATAGGACGGAGCTTGAGTTCTTCGAGCCGGATAGTCATGCCTTATTAGCGGTCATCGAAGAGCGCCAAAAGGGGGCCGCAGGGAAACGTCTCGTCGAGGAATTTGAAACGAAAAATGCTGAGACCGATGGCGAAGAGTCTCCTAGCGCGGAATCTGATGAGACGACAACGAGCTCCGAGGAAAGCTCTGTCGAGCCACCGACCTCAGCGACAGGAGAAGAAACCGTGGTGCTCGAAGATCCCGCAGAGCCAGACTGGGACTTCATCACTGAGATGGTTTCTCAGCTGCGCACTAAGCTCGACTCGATGGGGCCGGTGAACATCGACTCTATTGAGGAATTCGACGAGCTAGAGGAACACTACAGCTTTAACCGTCGCCAACTTGAGGATCTGGAGAACTCCAAGGAGGAACTCCTGCGTATGGTCGCGCGCATTAATCGCGACACCCGCAAGATGTTTACAGAAACTTTCGAGCAGATCCGCAAGAACTTCCGGGAAATGTTTAAGGAGCTCTTTGGTGAGAAGGCGAAGGCGGACCTCGTTCTTATGGATGACGGCGATCCGCTGGAGTCGGGTATCGAGGTGATTGCGAAGCCTCCCGGCAAGAAACTGCAATCCATCAGTCTGCTGTCCGGCGGTGAGCGTTCGATGACAGCCGTCGCTCTTATGTTTGGTATCTTCATGGTCAAGCCATCACCTTTCTGTGTGTTGGATGAGCTCGATGCTCCACTGGATGAGGCCAATATTACCCGCTTTATTCGTGTGCTTGATCGCTTTATCGGCAGCAGTCAATTTGTCATCGTTACCCATAGCAAGCGGACCATGTCCCGTGCCGATGTGATGTATGGGGTCTCCATGGAAGAGTTCGGTGTCTCAAAAACCGTCGGCGTTACTTTCTCAAAAGCGAAAGACGACGACAAGGATCGTGCCCCGGCGCTCATTGGCGGCTAAGCTTTTTCTTTTATCAATACTTCAAGAGGATTTATGCCCGCTAAGAAAGCCACGAAGAAAAAGCGAAAGAAGCCTGCCGCATCTCTTAGCGCCCTACTCCCCGGGGAAGAATGCCACTCAGACTGGTGTGAAGTTAGGAAATCAGGTATTCACGGTCGAGGCCTTTTTGCTTCCCAAGATATCCCTGAAGGAACTTATATCATTCAATATGTCGGTGAACTCATTGGGAAAGATGAGGCGAATGAGCGGGGGTGGGATCAGCTCGACAAAGCGAAAGAAACTGGAGAAGCCGCTGTCTATATTTTCACCCTCAACGACGACTACGATATAGACGGTAATGTGCCGGAAAACGCAGCACGCCTGATGAATCATAGTTGTGAGCCCAATTGCGAGGCTTATGAAGAAAACGACGAGATCTGGATTGCGGCATTGCGAGACATTAGGTGCGGGGAGGAATTGTTCTTTAACTACGGCTTCGATCTCGAATCCTACGAAGACCATCCCTGTGAGTGCGGCACAGACAACTGCGTTGGCTATATCTGTGGCGAGGATTATTGGGAGGAACTCGCCAAAAAGCTTGGCCGCGATCCTCTGGCCTGTTAGATTGACTTTTGTAGTTTAATCGACCTAAAATAATCATTTCTTGCCTCGTATAATGCGTTCATTTGCCCCACTTTTCTCTTGTCCCTTCCCAATAATGGCTGAGCCTGTTGTGAAATCGAATTTTAAGTGAACAGACTGCTTGCACTGAGCATGAATGGTAAATTTTCAGATTGCCTCATTACTAACAATTACCACCAAATTTCTCCATGAGTGACCGCTACGACATTATTAAAGAAATCGGCCAGGGAGGCCTAGGAGCCGTCTATAAGGCGCTGGATACCCAGCTCAACCGAGAAGTCGCTATTAAGCGCGTCTTGGGGAGCAATGATGCCTCGCCCGAAGAGGTGCAGGCGGCGGCGGATGCCCTGGTAGCAGAGGCCCAAGTGCTCTCCAGCCTGAACCATCCAAACGTCGTCACCGTTTTCGATGTTTCTCAGGATGAACAGGGAGGCTTTGTGGTAATGGAGCTGCTGAAGGGCGAGACGATCGATCAACTAGTTGCTCGAGGCGTTCTCACTCAAGAGGATTTCGCCGAAGTCGTATATCAAACGATGGATGGATTGATGGCGGCGCAAGCTAAGGATCTGATTCACCGAGATATCAAGCCCAGCAACATCATGGTGGTCTGGCTGGCTTCCGGGAAGTTTCAACTCAAGTTGCTCGACTTCGGCTTGGCCAAGTTCAGCAAGAACCCCTCCGTCCAGACGATGGATCAGGAGGAATCAGTGATGGGTTCCATTTTCTTTATGGCTCCCGAGCAGTTTGAGCGTGGCGAACTGGATGCGCGGACAGACCTCTACCAGATTGGGTGTGTTTACTACAACGCTTTGACCGGTGAATACCCATTCACTGGTGAGACTGCCCCTCAGGTGATGAACGCTCACTTGCAGCATCGTGTGGTGCCGTTGGAAGAGATTCGCCCTGATCTTCACCCCCACCTTAGCCAGTGGGTCATGTGGCTCATCAATAAAGATATTAACCATCGTCCTGCCAATGCAGAAGAGGCGATGAAACACTTTCCGAGAAACTTGGATGAGCCAGTGGCGCAGGCAGCGGAGCCTGCTCCCGTCGATTACGTTGTCGAAAAGCCAGTTTCTCGACCGACTCGTCGGCTCAATGTTGTTAAAGGAGCGCGCTCAGCCAAGGCTCCCCCGTCTCTCATCGTTCAGGGAGGCTCTGAAAAAGGAACCAAGACTCGAGTTCTCACTCGCAATCCAGCGGGCGGCACTAGCACCAAGCCCGTCGTCAAGACCGGCTCACCTAGTCGCAACCTGAAAAGCGGGGCAGCGACCACTACGTTAAGCCGTGGAGGAAAAACGACGACTGTCGTTCGCAACGGCGGCGCTGGGAAAAACACCACGGTTATCCGCCGTAAGAGCCAAAAACTTAGATCTTCGGAGAAAGGGTTGGGCTTTAATGCTTGGCTGCTCATCGGTGTAGGCGTTTGTCTGGTCATCGGGCTCATCATCTTTGGCATCTCCTCAGCCGGTAAGAATGCCGACCGCGAACTGATCGCTAAACTAGCTAAGTTAGAAGCGCCTAAAGGTGGAACTGAGGAGGTTTCAATAGCGGCTGCGATTCTCAATTCAGACGATTCATCACCGGTTGATAAACGAAACGCAGCGACCGTGCTTTCGAGAATGGATGGCTCAGGTATAAGTGGAATTGTTCTCGAGCTTTTCAAAGACCGCTCGGGTATAACCGACCGCATTCAGCTGGCTCACATTTTGTCGGCCCGAGATTATGGCGTTGCCGGTGAGTATATTGCCGCCGCTATCCCCGAGGCGAAAAATGATGAGCAGAAAGAATCCTTTGTTTCCGCTCTGCAAGGCTTCTCGTCCGTTTCTACTATCGAACCGCTCATCAAAGTCCTATCAAATGACTTCGACAGCAAAATCGATCGTGGGATCGAGGAGGTGATTGTCAAAACAATCCGTGAGGCGCCGAATCCCGATCGTTTCGTAGATCAATTGATGGGGATGACATCGAATTCCGCAGGCGATGAGCAGAAAAGTATTTTTCGTATTCTTGGAACAATCGCCACTCCTAAGGTGGGCGAAAGGATGGAGCAGATCTATGCATCAGCGTCGAACGAGCAGCTGCAGCGGGACGCTATCCTTGCTTATCTTAACTGGCCGAACCGAGACCCCCTGGACATGATTAAGGGGATCGCTATCGATACACCAGACCCAGTGCTCAAACGGGGCGCTGAGGAAGCTTATTTGAGGATGGCTGTCCGACCCTCTGCTGATCCTCTTGCTGAGAAAATTGAGGACTGGAGGGAAGCCTTCAGTTTTATGAATTCGCCCAACCAAGCTCGCAGCTTTCTCAATGATCTGCTCGCCTATGCACAACCGGAAGTTGCAGCATTCTTGGGTGAAATGAAGTCCCATCCTGTATACGGAGATCTGTGCGCCAGCACCTCAGAAACTCTTAGCCGTGCAATAAACGCAAACGCTAAGCTTGCCAAAACCGGCCTGACTCTTGGTGGTAATCGTGCGAAGTTCGCGGGTGGAAGGTCGGTCAAAGTTAGCTCCGAGTTGGGAGCTGCCGTGGATTGGACTTCATCGACGACCTGGCTATACTGGAATGTGCTCTGCACGGAGGCAGGCTCCTACAAGTTCGAACTGGATGCTGCAAATGCGGCCGGGATACCGAATCAGCTTAATGTCTATGTTTCCAGCTGGATAAAGAATGTCGATGTTCCGAAAACTGAGGCTTGGAATGATTTTAAGCTTATCAGCCTGGACACGTCGGTGACTCTGGAAGATGGAGTGAATTACACCATCTTCGTCACCGCAGGTGATCGCGTGCAACCGCGACTCCCCAACATTCGATCACTCATCATTAAAAGTGAGTAGCCCGCAGCACCCTGGCAGGCTAACACAGAATGGTTCGGTTCAATTTATTCGGTTTTCCGGTCACGATAGAGCCATTCTTTTGGCTTCTCTGTGCTGTGATCGCTTTTGCAGGGATGCCGCCTAGCGGCGGACCTGAGGTCTTGGCTTTGGGGCTCACCAAAGCGGTGGTGCTTTTTACTGCGATACTGCTGCATGAGCTTGGCCATGCCTTGGCTTATAAGCGATTTGGCTCTCCGCATGCGGCGATCACGATCCACGGAATGGGGGGATTGTGCACCGGATCAGGGCATTTCACCCCGAAGCAGAAAATCTCGATCTCTTTTGCGGGACCGCTAGTGAATATAATCCTGGCAGGAGTTGGGTTCGCTGCGATGAAGTTGCTGCCCGCGGAATCCTCCTCTCTACCCTATGTCGCCGCGTCCACCTTGTTTATCTTTAACGCTTTTGTCGCTGCCCTCAATCTTCTCCCTATCCTCCCTATGGATGGAGGGCGTATTGCGGAACAGCTACTTGGGCCGAGACGGATTCGCACCGTGGCGATAATTGGCATCGTGACCGCGGTTCTCGCCGCCGCATTCTCTTGGCTATCTTTTTCCTTTCTGATTCTCCCTTTTCTCTTTCTCTATTTTGCCTATCAGAATTTTCAAATTCTCCAGAGATCAGGTAGGGGACGATTCTGAAAGGTTTCTTTTGAACAGTTCTGAAAACTGCGTATACATTGGCGCATGGAAGTGAACGAGGTCTCCACTCCGAACGCTGATAGTGTCGAGCACGCTCTTGAAACCCATTTCGGTTTTCGAGAGTTGCGTGGTGGGCAAAGTGAAGTGGTGGAATCGATTCTCAGTGGCCGCGACACTATGGCTATCATGCCTACGGGTGCTGGTAAGTCGCTGTGCTTCCAGCTCCCAGCCCTTATGCGTGAGGGGGTTACTCTCGTTGTGAGCCCCCTGATCGCGCTGATGAAAGATCAGGTAGACGGTTTGGTAGATCGAGGGATCGCAGCGACACTGATCAACAGCACGCTGTCTCCTCAGGAGCAAAAGAGCCGGCTGCAACAGATCGCAGAGGGAGCGTATAAGCTGGTTTATGTGGCGCCCGAAAGGTTCCGTAGCCGATCTTTCGTTGAGACGCTGCGCAGCGTGAAAATCTCTCTTTTTGCCGTGGATGAGGCGCACTGTCTTAGCCAATGGGGGCATGATTTTCGCCCTGACTATCTGCGGCTCTCGCA
>JAHDIL010000073.1:3443-7867 GCA_020630835.1 Verrucomicrobiota bacterium | reverse complement strand
GCACTGCTCTGAACAGGTAAAAGAAGGTTCAGACGAGGCAGATAGTCCGAGCTTACTGCAAAAACAGGATACATGTATCTAACGCCGTATGTATTGGTCGCCAGTCGTTACCGAAAGACTGGATATTGTAAACAGTTGTTAGTGATGGGGGAATCGACTTAAATAGTGAACCTTGGCACGCTTGATGCTTTTTCAAAAGTTGCACAAGGTCGTGCTATTCTTGTTTGGTAAGAAGACACCGAAGTCTTCAGATTGGTTTTACTCCTCGCCAGGGGTGATGGAAAATATATCCATTTTAGTCATAGACGAGTCTGCGGATAGGGCGGCTGTCCTGGTCCGGACTCTGTCGGGTGCGGGTTACACTAAGGTGACTGTCGCCACTCCGTCTGATATCACCATTGATGCGATTCAACTTCTCGAACCGCAGCTGATCTTGATCGACGTAGAGTCACCTACCCGAGATACGCTTGAGCAGCTTACCCTCATTCGAGACGAATGTCCTACGCCTGTTCTCCTACTAAGCCAAGACGATAGGGCTCAGAGTATTCAGCGTTCTATAGAGTCAGGAGTCTCAGCTTATCTTACCGATCAGATTAGTCTCGAGCAGGCAAAACCTATTATCGAGAATGCCATGGCGACTTTCGCTAGCTACCAATCCTTGCGTATGAAGTTGGAGGAGACGCAAGCGCAGTTGAAAGACCGAAAAGTGATCGAACGAGCCAAAGGGATCGTCATGGAGAGGGAGCACCTCAGTGAGGAAGTGGCCTATCATCGCATGCGCAAGTTTGCTATGGACCACAAATCCAGCGTCGCTGAGGTGGCTCGCCGAATTCTGAAACTTTCAGGGGCCTAGCCCCTTTCGGTTCGCCACTGGGCGGACCTCAACAATACTTTTTCTCCCCAGCGCTGCGGAGAATTACCCTGGATTAGTCTGCTAAAGCGTAGGCTGTCCTTCCCAAATAACAAAAAAGAGAGAAAAGAGATATGAGCCTCGAAAGAGATCCGTTTGACGATAAAGTCGACATCTGGAATGAGTGTAGTGAGAAGAGCAATGGTGATGAGTCGCCACCGCATCATCTCGTAGACATCATTCAAACGAAGAAGGAGTCTGAGAACCGCGACTTCCTGCAAAAGCGTAAAGACTCCTTCAATTCGAACGAGCCGGGGGCGCTAATGACGCGTGCGGTGGAGAGTTCCATCATGCACAGTATGTTCGGCAGTGATTTAAATCGTCGACGCATGCTTAAAGGTGTAGGTGCCGCATCGATTTACAGTGCACTGGCGAGTGTGTTCCCGTTTGAAAACCTTCAGGCTATGACGGAGGACGCCATGAAAAATATCGAGAAGAAGGACCTCAAGGTAGGCTTTGTCCCCATTACCTGTGCGACACCAATTATTGCTGGCCATTCCCTCGGTTTTTACGACAAATATGGATTGAACGTCGATATCATCAAAACGGCAGGTTGGGCCGTGGCACGTGACAAGTGTATGAATGGTGAATATGACGCCTCTCATTTGCTGGCGCCTATGCCTGCAGCCATGTCCATGGGAGTCGGATCTACAGCGCAGCCTTGGCGTATGGTGACGAACGTAAACACAAACGGTCAGGCTATCGTTCTAGCAAATAAGCATAAAGACAAGAACAACCCCAAGGATTGGAAAGGGTTCAAATTTGGTGTCCCTTTTGAGTATTCCATGCACAACCTCTTGCTTCGTCTCTACGTCGCTGAGCATGGCATTGATCCTGATAAGGACATCCAGATACGTGTGATTCCTCCACCGGAAATGGTTGCGAACTTGCGTGCTGAAAATGTCGATGGTTACCTCGCTCCTGACCCATTTAATCAGCGTGCCGTCTATGATGGGGTGGGGTTTATCCATAAGTTAACCAAAGATATTTGGAATCAGCATCCATGCTGTTGTTTCGGTGTTAGTCAGCGATTTATCGATGAGAATCCAAATACATTCATCGTTCTTCTCACCGCAATCCTAGACGCTACGCAGACAGCAGAAAAAGCGGAAGAGCGCGTTCGTTTCGCTGAGGCGATGGCGCCTCGAAACTACCTCAACCAACCGGAGGCAGTGCTAAAGCAGATTCTTACAGGTGTCTATCCAGACGGGTTAGGGAACATCAAGAAAGTGCCGGATCGGATTTCGTTCATGCCTTATCCGACCCAGTCGATGGGCACATGGATCTTGTCACAGATGAAACGCTGGGGATACATCAAGGGGGATGTCGATTTTAAAGCACTCTCAGATGAAATCTTCCTCTCAACTGAGGCCGGCTCTCGTATGACCGATATGTCTGAAGACAACAAAAACGTCAAGTGGTCGGATATTCCTGAGTCGAAGTATCCGGTCTACGATATCTATGGGAAAGAGTTTAATCCCGAGAAGATCGATAGCTACATCGACGACTTCGCCATCAAGCGCAGCGTTTGATAGCGCCCTTACCTTCCTACCTCGACGTCGTGCTGCACGGCGTCGAGGTTTTAACTAACTCCTACTTTATCCTCATTTTATGCGTCCACCTCTCCCACCGTTTACCGAAGAAACAGCCATCCAAAAAGTGCAAGCTGCCGAAGATGCTTGGAACTCAAAAGATCCAGACAGGGTCGTTCTTGCCTATACGGAGGATACCAATTGGCGGAACCGGGACGAGTTTCTCAATGGCAGAGATGAGGTGCATGCCTTTCTCGTCCGAAAGTGGGAAAAGGAGATCGACTACAAACTGAAGAAAAGCCTCTGGGCTTTTCGAGACAACCGTATCGCTGTGCGATTCGAGTATGAGTGGCACGATAGTCAGGGTAATTACTATCGCTCTTACGGTAATGAAAATTGGGAATTTACTGAGGAAGGGCTCATGGCCTACCGCTTCGCTAGCATCAACGATCTAAGTATCCAAAAAAGCGATTTACGGCTCTAGCCATTTTTTTAGTTTAGCGATGAACGTCTATCTCAAGGCCACCGTTGTTTCGGTGCTTTTTCTAGCCACCTTCCTTATCGTTTGGGGATTACTAACTACTGTCAAAACGGAGGAGGTAGCTGCTACCAAACTGTCAGCAGCTCAAGTTGAGTTGCTTTCTAGCGATTCGTTACCACCCGCCGATGTCGAGCAACTGGCGTCTGACGGATTGGTTCCCGATCAAATTAAACAGATCAGCGAGCTCGGCGTGACACTTTCTGATATCGATGCTGCTGGAGGCTTGGGAGCATTCGGTTTCACTACGGGAGGCGTAGCCGAGGAAGCTACGGAAACTTCCGGTTTTCCTTCGCCTAAGCTTGTTTGGAAAGAGTCGTGGGAACAGTTGTCGAACCCGTTTTATGATAAAGGACCAAACGATAAGGGGATCGGCATTCAGCTGAAATATTCTTTGATGAGGGTCGGTCTAGGTTTTGGTCTGGCCGTGCTAGCTGCGGTGCCCCTGGGATTTATGATCGGGATGTCTAAGGTCCTGAGTTTAGCGCTTTCCCCCTATATTCAGATTCTGAAACCTATCTCACCGTTGGCGTGGCTACCCGTGGCTCTATATATTATTAAAGACTCGGAGCAGGCTTCAATCTTTGTCATCTTTGTATGCTCAATCTGGCCCATGCTTATCAATACTGCCTTTGCCGTATCAAACGTGAAAGGGGACTATTTGAATATTGGGCGGACGCTCGAGCTGAGCCCACTCCGCCAAGCTTTCACTATTATTCTCCCAGCCGTCGCTCCGACGATCTTTACCGGTATGCGCATCTCTATCGGTATTGCCTGGCTTGTCATTGTGGCCGCCGAGATGGTCATCGGAGGTATAGGCGTGGGCTATTTTGTCTGGAACGAATGGAATGGGCTTAATCTGGCCTCGATGCTCTTCGCTATCGTTGTCATTGGAATAGTCGGACTGCTCCTAGATGCGTTCATCGGGTTATTCGTAAAGAAATTTTCCTATCATGAGTAAAACAGAAAATCCGAAAAACTTTCTTAGAGCAGAGCTTCTCACAAAGAGCTTTCCGGCCGCTGCAAAAGGGGAGGCCGATTATGTTGTCTTCCAAGATTTGTCAATGGAGGTCAAGAAGGGAGAGTTTATTTGTTGTATCGGCCACTCTGGTTGTGGAAAATCGACTATTCTCAACATTTTGGCTGGTTTAGAGAGACCTACAGAAGGTGTCACCATCTTGCAGGAGAGAGAGATTACCAAACCAGGGCTTGGCAAGGCGGTAGTGTTTCAAAATCACTCCTTACTCCCATGGCTGAGCGCACTGAAAAATGTGCAGTTCGCCGTGAGGGCGAAACACCCTGATTGGACAAAGGAAAAGGTCCTGGAACATAGCAGGCACTACCTAGACCTCTGCTCGTTGGACGGCGTAGGGGATCGAAAACCTCACCAACTCTCGGGTGGTATGCGCCAGCGAGTCGGCTTAGCTCGCGCGTTTGCGCTGGA
>JAHDIL010000073.1:907-3433 GCA_020630835.1 Verrucomicrobiota bacterium | reverse complement strand
CCTTCTCATGGACGAGCCATTCGGTGCTCTGGATGCCTTGACCCGTGGATCAATCCAAGATGAACTAGTTTCACTCTGCGAGAAGACGGGACAGACCGTGTTTATGATCACTCATGATGTTGACGAAGCGATCCTGCTTTCCGACCGCATATTTCTCATGAGCAACGGCCCCTATGCTACGATCGCAGAAGCGGTGAAAATTGATCTGCCGAGACCTCGGGACCGCGCTTCCTTATTTGATCAACCGAATTACTATCCGATTCGCAACCATATTCTCGACTTCCTTGTCAATCGCTGCAAGGAGGCCCCCAAGGTGCCTAAAGAACGCCTGAAGCGGTTACAATTTCCGCCTGAGGTGATTCCGAGAAAAGACGCTGCCGAAGAGATGGTAGTAGCCATGGCCTAAGTGGCGGCAATTAGGCTAAATGTAATAATTTCACGGCCTTTGGCCATATTCCAAAAGCATAACAAACACCAAATAACGAAATACTGATGACAAAACTTGAGTTAACCGAAGAGATCATGGCAGCCAAAGTGTCAAAAGGGGTTAGTTGGGTAACCATTTCGGAGGAAGTGGGCCTTTCTGATGTCTTCCTCGCATCCGTAGCTCTGGGCCAGAATAGCCTGAGCCCTGAAGATGCCGAAAAATTCGGAAATTTTCTGGGATTATCGGCAGCGGCAGTTAGCGCCCTTTCTGTCTGTCCTATGAAAGCTACAGACACTGACCTTGTTGCCAAAGACCCGTTAATCTATCGCTTCTTTGAAATTTCCTATGTTTATGGAGGTGCCTTGAAAGAGGTCATTCATGAAAAATTTGGGGATGGAATCATGAGTGCGATCGACTTCACCATGGACGTCGATAAGGTAGAGGACCCCAAGGGCGATCGCGTCGTCGTCACAATGAATGGAAAATTCCTACCTTATAAAAAATGGTAATGAAGCGGTTCGGTAAGCCTGAGATCATAGTCTTTGTGATAGGTCTTCTCAGCTTATCGTGGGTGGCGGTGAGTCTTGCATCGGGAAACCACCGTCGACCTGAGACTTCTGCGGGAGAGGCGTCAGGAGTTCAGCTCTATCAGACCCTTGCCGGCAAAATGGCGAGGATGGAAGAACTCCTCAACCGCATTGACCGCTTCATTGGTTTCGAAGATATGCAGGAAGCCATCGTTCAGGACGCTCAGGAGTTCGTCGATCTCACACTAGCCTGTCAGAATTTGTTTCCTCCCGAGTTAGTCAAAGATGATCAGGCTCCGTATAATGCTGCTCTCACGAAGACTGCAGAGCTTGGTGACGAACTTAGATTCCATCTTAAGAAGCAACAGTGGGCCGAAGCACAAGAAGTTTTCGGCAAACTTGATGCTATCCGGCGAAAGTCTCACTCCCAATTTTCCTATTAGATAATGACAGCGATTTTTCGGACAGCATGCGGGGTAGCGATGGCGATAGGTTTTCTTGCGAGTCTTTTTGCCAAAGAAGCTGCGCCATTGGGCGTCCCCAAAGTGTCCGACCTTGTGCAGCCATGGCTTTTTGTGCGCGCTAGTGAAGCCAGCACCTTGTTTATCGACGAAAGCTATGAGGGGCGCGAACCTTATGGTCACCTTACCTTGTCTAAAACAGGTGAACCTGAATCTTGGTTGGAATATGATGGCGCAGCGACGGCAGTCTGGAAAGTTGGGGAGGTGACACGCACCGATCAGCAGCTAGAGCTGGAGCTCTTCGGCAGCTCCAGTAAGAGTAAGCTAGTGGTATATCCGTTCTGGGATATCGATGACTGCCTTATTATGATTCGTTTTGACGAAGGGCAAGAGGAGAACCCAGTCCGGTTTTCAACGCCCTATTATTATAAAGACACGTTGCCCTATCTTGAACCTGAAGGTTGAGCGCAGCTTTCGCTTACGTTTAGAGGGGCAGCGCCCCCGCAATCTAAGCGGGTTGCGCTAGATTTTCATAGCAGCAGGGGCTGGAAGCCCCTACTCCCGGGATTCAGCTCAAGAAGGTTTTCTCGATCAGGGCCTTGGTCTTCTTAATCCCTTCAACCTCGCTGATCTGTCCGCCCTCATACTCGATGCCGATGTAACCTTCGTAGCCAGCGGCGTCAACGATCTCCCGCATACGGCGGTAATCGGTGTTAACCTCAAAGCCGTTTTCATCAAAGTCGTGCGCTTTTGCAGAAACTCCCTTGGCAAAAGCCATGAGTAGTTCGGTGCCTTTGTAGCGATCAAAAGCAAGTCCACTTGGCGTCTCGGTATAAGCTGGATCGCCCTCATAAAGAGCTTTCTGTTTGGCATATACATCCGCCTTACCCCGATTTTTAACGACGTAGAAGTTACCGAAATCAGGCAGCGTGCCGCAGTTGTCTTTTCCTACACCAGCGATCACTCCAGCCAGCCATTCTCCGTTGGACGAGAGCCCTCCGTGGTTTTCGACGATGACGTTTAGGCCAAGTTCAGCGGCGAAGTCTGATAGTTTAGACAGGATAGCTTCGCTTGCTGCGGTTTGTGTTGGATGCTTACGCGGATGACAGTC
>JAHDIL010000073.1:0-897 GCA_020630835.1 Verrucomicrobiota bacterium | reverse complement strand
CACGCGGATCGAGTGACAGCCAAAAAGCTTCGCTGCATCTAGCCAAGCTCGGTGGCCCTCTATCGTCACGTTACGTGCTTGCTCATTATCATCTCCCAGTCTCCCGATTCGGTCGCACATGATAAGTAAGCTCTTCACACCAGCATCTTCTGTGCGCTGCTTCATCTCCATCAGGTAAGAAGCGGGCTTGGGCTGAAAACGCAGCGTATCATGTTTTTCGCCAAAGAAAGAATTGACCCACTCGACGGCATCTATGCCAAAGGTTTCTTTGGTGAATTTTGGAAAATCTAGATTGTCTAGGCTAGTCCCGTCGCGCAGGGCGCGGTGCAGCGACCATTGAGCTAGGGAGATATTATAGCGTCCACTATCCGCTGTCTGAGAGCCTCCTGTGCAAGAGCTGAGTGTGGCGCCCGTGCTAGCGAGCCCTGCTGTAGTAAGAAAATTCCTTCGATTCCAATTCATAACGCGGCTTGTATAGCTTTACGCCAGTGGCGTGTCAATCTCTTGCAGCTGCAAAACGCAAAAACGGCCACCTCGTGAGAGGCGGCCGTTAGGGCTATCTCTGGCGTCTGCACAAGGTCAGACGTAGAGAATAGAGAATAAACGTGCGGGGACGCGGCAAGCCGTGGCTTACGCCTCAGCAGGCTCTTCTGTGGCAGCGTCCTCGGTGACGAGAGCGTCTACCCACTCGATCAGAGCCATAGGCGCAGAGTCTGAGCGACGTTGGCCGAGCTTGATGATGCGGCAGTAGCCACCTTGACGATCAGCACTCTTAGGTGCGATGTCGTCGAAGAGTGCCTTCGCGCTGCGCTGGGCTAGCTGGTTGCTGCCTAGGAGGGAGATGGCCCGGCGGCGGCTGTGCAGCGTGTTATCCTTGCCCAGAGTCACCAGCTTCTC
>JAHDIL010000072.1:5354-7891 GCA_020630835.1 Verrucomicrobiota bacterium | reverse complement strand
TGTTTGCGAAAGCGTTCCTTTCGGAATGACCTTTCCGGAAAAAGAGGGGCTTCATCCGGTCGAGTTGTTCGAAACTTATGAGGATTATGTAGACGCGGGAGGGCCGCCGGGCTCGGCTGGTGTTTTCAAGGGAAGGGAAGCGATCGTTCTCGTTCCACTCCGTAGTCTTGGTGTGAAAAAGGTGGGTAGTAGCTACATGTATGACTCGTCTTCGGGAGATTCTAAAACGCTCATTCACGAGCTTGTTCATCAGCTTACTCCACCCTTTTTCTACCAAGTCGGAGGGGGATGGTTTACAGAGGGACTCGCCGAATACTTTGCTCTCGCTCCCTACCGGACTGGGCGTTTTAAGTTAGGGGATGAACAGCCGATGATCGAGTATGTCACGGCATATGGCTCGAAAGGTCAGGGTGGGCGCGCGCTGGGAGAGAACATTCAATTTAATATGTCTCTAGAGGACTGGATGACCCAGCCCTATGACAGATTTCTATCAGACCCCTCTCGAAACTACGGAGTGGCAGCTCTCGTCGTTTTTCATCTGATCCATTTCGATAGTGACCGGACTGGTAAGCCTATGCGCAAGTTTATTGAGGCCACATATAATGGCCGCAAGCAAGCGGAGGCCTTGGATGCGTTGTTAGCCGGCCGAACGTATCAAGAGCTAGCCGAAGAAATCGACAAGGCTTGGCGCACAAAAGGGGTTAGGATTTCCTGGAAGGACTAGGGCTAGGCTATTAGCTATCGGGGCGCAGCCGCTGTGTCATGAGACCACCATGTGCGGAAGTTTTCGAGTAGCAGCTGTTCTGTGTATTCTGGAGAGAGGTTCCAAGCTTTGTGTGCGTGGTCGAACAAGAAAGGGAGCGTCTCAGGGCCATGCAATGCTGCGCCGCTCGCGCTGTCAATGAGGTGGGGACTGCCCCAGCCTACGGGTGGAGCCATATCAGGGGCATCGGTTTCTAGCAACCGGCGCGATAGAGGCGTTTTGTTAAATAGCTCAAGCTGCGCGCGCTTACGCTTATGAAAGAAATAGGGGGATAAGGAAAAATAGGCGCCTAGTTCTACCAGATCAGCTAGCATTTCTTCTGGGCCAGCAAATGAGTGGATGAGAAATGGGACGGTTGGAGGCGTTTCGGAGAGAATCTCCAGCAGATGCCCCCATGCCTGAAGGCAGTGGATGGTTACTGCGCGTTGATATCTTTCAGCCAGCGCTAGCTGCGCGCGAAAAGCCGCTTTTTGGCGTTGGATTTCGGGGGCTTTGATCCATTTATCTAGGCCTATCTCTCCGACCCCTGCTGACGGAGTATGTTCAAGGAGGGTGTCTAATTCCACTAGGGCTGATTCGACGGAGGCTTCACTGAGTTGTGGGATCTTCCAGGGGTGTAGTCCGAATGAGGGATGGATCTCCACAAATTTTGTCGAAAGAGCGCGGACTTCGCGCCAATCAGTGGGTGCGGTGCCATTGCAAATCCAGCCCGCTACTCCTGCGGCGGAGGCGCTCTTTAATCGGCTTTGAAAGTCGCTGCGATTGAATAATCGACTATCCTGCAAGTGAACATGAGAATCTATAAGCCTAGGCATCAAGATAGATCGGAACACACAGGAGGCAGTAGCTCACGAGTCTGATGCGATTGGCAGACGCATAGGGATCATATGCGAATGCTGGAAGCCGAAATGCTCGAAGAAAGTTTGTGATTCTTCGCTGATTTTATCCGTCAGTAAGGTGATACGCTTAAAGTTCTTTCGTTTAGCGAAAGCGATCACATATTCGAGCAGACGACTGCCGTAGCCCTGGCGACGGAAGTCCGGATGAATAATGGCGTCTTCCAAAAGGATCACGAAGCCTCCCATCGCCGTGCTTATGGTGAACTGCACATTCACCATGCCGATGATTGCGTAATCGGTGCGGATGACAAAAACGCGGCCACGCCCTGGTTGCTCGAGGATGCAGCGTAAGCCTTCTTCCTGCTTTTGGCGATCTGGCTCGAAATCAGCCTCTAGCTCGAAAAGAGCTACGGTCAGATTGATGAGATCTTCCAAATCTTCCAGAGAAGCTGGCTCTATCCGTGCGCTTTGGTTGAGTGGTTGAATGGGAGCTGTATGAGTGAAATCCATTAGATGGAGAAGCGAGGAACAAGCAGATTTCGCGCCTAGGTAGGCGCAGGTGGAATCAGTTTTAGCAGGAGAGGAGCCTTTTGAAAACTCCCGATTCGCCGCGATAATGTTTTAGGAATGAGAATCCTTCCACCAGTCGGATGAGCGTTCCCAAGGCTCAGACTTATCTTTAGTTTCTGGAGTTTCCTCGAAAGTTTCCGAATCTCCATCGAATGCTTCGTCTAGATCCTGATCAAGAGACTCCTTGAGAGTGACTTCGGCAATGAGCTGTTCCACGGCTACCTCGTCCGGGGAAAGGCTTTTCTCGCGATGGGCCAGGTAGCAAAAAAAGCCAACTATGCCCCCCACTAGGCCGAAAACAAGGCCCAAGAGAAATACTGCTGCCATACTCTCAGCGCCCGCTTGCTTGCTGACACCCATCCCAA
>JAHDIL010000072.1:0-5344 GCA_020630835.1 Verrucomicrobiota bacterium | reverse complement strand
TACGGTGAGAAGAGACACGATCAAGACTCCCAGACTAGTGATCAAGCGGCGCAGTTTCATAATTACTTATGGAAATTATAAGGCTTTTTATCTTCAGCCGCGATCTCGCAGATTCACGACTCATTCGCGTCCAAGGTTACGAGGAAAGCTGCGAGATGCCAAATACTTCCTGTAGCTTCTTAGTTAAGAGCCCTTAACTATCATCGCATTTATGCGACAAGATTCCCTTTTTAGAGGCAAAGTAGGGAAGAGCCTCACCTATAAAAGGGACCGAAAAGCGACAGGTAGGGCGAACTGAAGTGCTACTAGAGCTAAAGCGGCGACTAGGGCTGCGCACAAAAGAACGGCTAGGCCTTCAAACAGAGCCAAACCGAGACGATCGCTTTTTGACACGCCCATTAGCGAAAGGTTGGCGAATTCGTTCCGACGCAGTTGAAGCGATAGACGAAAGATCAGGAGCGCGAGCATGAGCATGATGAAGGTGATGAAAAGGAGGGCGAAAAAGAAAAATTTTTCCAGCCGGAAGACGGTGGCGAAAAATGCATCCATGACCTCTGTCGGGACAATGGCTTGCAAGCTAGCATCTTTCGCGAATTCAGCGCGGAGTAGGGCCCGCTCGCGAGCGTCGCCAGGGAATATGAGAAAAGTCGAAACTGGGTAGTCACTCTCGTTTCCATGGAAGTGAAAGCTGGCAGCGGTCTCTGGAGTGATCTCCTGAAACTCTCGCAGTGAAGCATTCAGACGGATAGTGTCGGTCTCAGTCGTGCCGGAATCCTGTAGACGCTTGGAATTATCGATACGGGAGGCTTCGGCATGGCCGTGTCCTAACCCTGCGATAATCCAGGTTGTTTTTAGGTCGGTGAAAACGGCACGGTCATCTGCTTCTCCGGTTTTTTCGAGAACTCCTACTACTTCCAACTTAAGCGGGTAGACTCCGGTGAGGTCGAAAAGAGTCTCAGGGGATGAAAAGAGGCTGTCACCCACGGTAAGCCCGGTATCTGCGGCTACGTCAGATCCTAGTAAGCACTCTCCAAGGAAGGCAAACGGACGGCCATCCTTTAATGAGATCGAGCGTTGCTCTAGGTAGCGTAGGGTGGTGCCGACGATGGGGTGACCTTGTGCTTGGAAGCAGCTCAGCGCTGGTATGATGGTAGCGCTTGATGATCTCCTCGTTTGATCAATCGCTCCGAAGCGAGTTAGCGGTAGTTCGGGCGACGAAAAATAAAGCCCGGAAAAGGCGAGTTCCAATTCGCTACCAGCTGCCCCGACGAGTAATGGAGTGGATGCCGCCCGCCCCTGCAGCTGCAGTTCTAAGAACTGCAGCGATAGACGAAGGGCGAAAGGCAAAAAGAGAACCAGCGCAAGTGATGCGATGAGAAGAGCCGTTTTAAACTTATGCTTCTTGAGGTGGCGGACACCTAGGTAGGCGATAGCAGAGCCTTTCATTGACGCTCCTTTCCGGACCACTGGCTGATGTCGATGACGTGGTCAAAGGTGCTCAACAGAGAGTGATCGTGAGTGATCATTAGCAGAGTCGCGGAGAGGCGGGTGGCCTCGTCAATGATCATAGTGGTGATCGTTCGCTGCGTCTCGGGGTCGAGATTTCCTGTTGGCTCATCCGCGAGGATTAGTTGCGGCTCGTGAGCGAGCCCCCGGCAGATCGCGACTCTTTGCCGTTCTCCCTGCGACAGGGTTTCCGGATAGGAGGACTCCATCTGCGCGATACCAGCTCGCTCCAGCAGTTGGTCGACTTTTTTGTTTGCCGCCTTTGAGTCCGCGTTACCGAGAAACTTGCTGGGCATGATAGCTTGCTCTTTTACGGATAGGTAGTCTAACAAAGCGAAATTTTGTGGAATAAAACCAACGTGCTGAAGCCGCCAGTGGCAGCGCTCGGCTTCAGTCTTGCTATAGATATCTTCGCCAAGGACTTCGACCCTTCCTTGAAAATTAGGGCTCAATCCCATGATGAGATTGAAGAGGGTCGATTTACCAGAGCCGCTCGGGCCTATTACGGCAACTCTTGATCCACTAGCAATACTGAGGCTAGGGATGGCCAGCCGGAATCGGGCTTCTCCATAGGAGAAATAGAGCCGTTCGACATGGAGTGCTAGATCTCCGTCTGAGCTTTCGACAAATCCTACCATGGTTCACTCCTGGATCCCCTCATTTCCTGTGACCTTACGACGCGTCGCTTTCTGGAAGAGTCGCTGTTCCTCTTCTAGCGCGAAGTCTCCGAGTTTCCAAACGCCGGAACTGGGGACATAGTCGAGGACAGCCCGATATCGATTGCTGCGCGTGTGCTCGTGCCCCCAATGTGTAACGGTCCCCACGGTGATCCACTCTGCCGATACTGCTAGGCGGGCTCCTTTCATTTCGATGATGCTGGCCTTGCGTAGGTCTAGATCAAGGATGCGAACTCGTGGGCCGCCGCTCGACGCAGCGGTGAGAGAACTTTCGAATTCCAGAAAGAGTTTTTCCAATAAATCACCTTCGGCCGCTTCTGCCAGCGCGTCATAGATAGCAGGAGGCTCTCGAAATTCAAAGGCACGATAGACGTTCCTTAGGTTGGCGTAGATGGTGTCATCGATTTGAACGGGTGCGATAGCTATATCGTCTGCGTTTAGAAAGCGGAAAGTTGATCCAAAGGCGACACCTACAACTATTAGCATGATGCCGCGCTGCATGCGCCGTTTCACGAAATCGGCAAACCCAACTAGGAGGCTGGTTAGAGAGAGAACAAGAAGGACGATCTGAGCTTTGGAAAGGAACTTCTTTTGATAGCTAACTCTGGTAGGTTGACTCAAGGGCGTTAAAGAGAGTGTTGGTAGGCTTGTGAACGATACATCCCTCTTTTGGGGCGTGGCGATGCGCGACGCTTGGAACGCTTCAGCGCTGAGTTCGATCGTCACGCTCTTCTGCGCTTCGGGAAACCAGCTCCAGTGAATTTGAAGGGAATCAACGTCAGTCTGTTCTGCGCTTACGCTGATACCAAGTAAAGGGGGCGGGTCGCTTAGCATAGGGTCACCCTCAATAGGGACATAACCAAGAGCAGGGTCTAAACGCACCCAACGGGCGCTTAGGTTTGCCTCTGGCAGAGGGACTGGAGTCGGACCAGATGATGCTCTATGCGTCGATAGTTTGGTCTGGGAAAGAAATGTTTGGCTGAGTCGCGCCTGAATATCGGTGGCGAGAGCGGAGCGTTCCGACTCGGTTAGGCTCGATCGCTGCTTCCATGATGGGAAGGTTGCAGAAGGCAGCGCATCTACGGCGACTATGCACTCCCACCGGATAGAAAGGGCATCTACCGTTACAAACGCCTGGAAAGGCTGATTAGCGCTTGATGGCTCCTGGCCCGTCACCGTAGGCCCTACGGTGACGAGTGAGAAGAGGGACGCAGCAAGATGGAGGATTCGCTTCAAGCCGAAACAAAAAGGGAAGATCCTCCTTCGTCAAGTGATGCCGCAGCGCGCCGGATCCTCTCAAAAGGTGGCAATTTTAGCAATCGCTGGGCCAAAGATTGTCGACCACGAAGAGCCTTAGGGACTCATTGTGGCCGGAGTTGGTGCTCCAAGAGGTAAGCTGGGGGAATGAGGATACGGCAAAATGCTTTTCCAGTTCGGAGAGCAGGATTGGGGCGGGAGTGGAGTTTGGGCGACTTGCCAACCAAAAGGGTTTTTTAAGAATGCTGCCGTGAGTCAGGGGCTTGTCGTCCACTTTTGAATCCCAAGCCGCGAGGTCGCCTATTCTCGCCCATCGATAGCTTGAGGGCGCGGCATCTTGTAGGAAAGATGGTTGGGAGGAAGGGGATACGGGATCGGTGTCGAGACCAAGCGGAGAAAAGATGGCTCCCAGCAGACAGGGGAGACTATGCGTCCCTTCCGGTAGACATTTTTGCCCCAACGTTAATTGGTGGTTTAGCAAACGGGTTGTTTTCTTTTCCAGCCAATCCGCGGCTTTTGGTCCCAACAGTTGACTGGCAGATGGGTGATTGGCTGAAGTGTGCAGGTAGAACTTGCAGGCGAGTTCTATATGTGTGAGGCATCCATTTGCGCTCGTTAGGACGAAGTCCAGCTCTCCCAGGGTCTGTTTTCCCGAAAAAATCTGACGGCTATTCTCGATCTTCTCCCAGGTCGAGTCGTGGCTGAGCAAAAAGCGGACAAGTTCCTCAACGTAGTAGCCAACGCGATAACTCGCAGGGGAAGCGAAAAATTCTTCCCAAGTCCACATTGAGACCTTTTCTAGTGTCGGTTTTTCTTGGGGAAGGGTGAATTGTTTTCGATTCGATGGCAAAAGAGAGGCCCGTGCTTGAATCCAGCGTAGGTCTTCGAGGATTTCTGTCGGCCGAGGTGCCGCCGGTTCCGTTAGCATCACTCGCTAGGAGAGAGCTTTTTCGGTTCGTCTTGGCTTGTAGCCTTTTTGTCGAGGATCGCCTGATATGCGCGCAAACGTTCTAAATAGGTTTCGGCATTTTCGCCTTCTTTTTCGACCTCCTGAGCCTTCTTCATATAAGAGATGGCCTCTTCATAGTTGCCAAGAGCGGCGTGGGCTTGCGCTATGTGGTCGAAAATTACTGGGTCGACTTGTTCAATCAGTTTTTCGGCTTTCAAGAGATTCTCTAAGGCGAGGTTGTAGTTTCCTTCGAGAAAGTGGAACCAGCCTAAGCTGTCAATGATAGCGCCGTTCTCCGGATCGAAGTCGGCGGCTAGTTTGATCAACTCACCGGCTTCATCGATATTTTTGCCCTGTTCCAGCCACATGTATCCTAGATAGTTGTATGTCCGAGCCGCGAACTTTGCATCGTCACCTTGGGGATCATTTTGGCCGAGGATATCGATCGTTTTCCGAAAGAGTTTTTCTGCCTCTTCGAAATTTTTATTCCGCTCAAGTGCTGCGGCATAGCCAAAATAGAATCTCTCATTAAGATTTTCTGGCGCTTGTTCGATGGCGAGTTTCTCGGCGCGCTGGAATGCTGCGACACACGCATCCCACTGTTTCGCGAAATTGTAGGCATCGGCTAAGAATATCTGAAGGTCGAACGATTCTGGATAGTGAAACAGGCCATCTTTGAGCAGCTGGATGGCGTCTTCGATCGGTAGCCGGTTATCTAGGATCAATTTGGCAACTGCCGCGTAGGCTGCCTCTTGTCCCTTCTCTAGTGAGAGAGCAGCTTGTAGATGCTTGACTGCTTCTCGAATACGTTCTGCTTTCAGATAGACGTCTGCAATCACGCGACGAAGTGACGCATCTCGTGGGGAGATCGTTACCATTTCTTCGAGAGTTGCGAGCTGCTCGTCTTTATCGCCTGCCATCTCGTAGACCGATGCGAGCTTTTGGCGTAGGGCGA
>JAHDIL010000071.1 GCA_020630835.1 Verrucomicrobiota bacterium | reverse complement strand
GCACCTACGAGCCTTTCGTTCCCCGCGGCACGTTGCCGGATCGTCTCCTCGAAAACGGAAGACATCTTTGTGAAATCCTTTGCACAATTTGCATGGCTCGCATCAACTATCACCGATGACAAAACATCACCGGCCTCTAGGGCTGCAATGGCATCAGCAACGGATTTCTCATCATAATTCGGACCAGCTTCACCGCCACGCAGGACACCGTGACAATTGGGGTTTCCCGTAGTGGTAACCATAGAGGCAACCCCTTCCGGCGAGATCCCAAAGAAAGTCTGAGATGCTTTTGCTGCTGTTAGCGCATTGACCATGGCTGCTAATCCACCGAAAGTTGGGTTCTTGAAGCCCACTGGCATTGATAATCCCGATGCCATCTGACGGTGAGTCTGTGACTCAACCGTGCGAGCACCAATCGCAGCCCAACAAATGAGGTCCGCGATGTATTGTGGAGTAATCGGGTCGAGAAACTCTGTAGCCGTTGGCATTCCCAGAGAGACTATTTCGCTGAGCAGTTCCCGGGCGATCTTCAGCCCATCCGCCAGGTTAGCCGTTCCATCTCGGTCAGGATCCATGATCAACCCCTTCCATCCTACAGAAGTGCGCGGTTTCTCAAAATAGACGCGCATGACAATCTCGATCACGTCGCCAACCTCTTCGCGCAGGGCAAGGAGCTTGCTGGCATAGTCAACGCCCTGAGCAGGGTCATGTATCGAGCAGGGGCCACAGAATAGAACAAAACGGGGAGATGTTCTTTGCAAGATATCTACGATTGCACCGCGGGCAGCGCTGACAAATTCAGCCTGCTGCGGTGTGCGCTGCTGCTGATGCATGAGGAAAGCAGGCGCGGGCAAAGGCACATTTGAGGCGATGTTCAGATCTGTGAGTTGCATAAGCTGTTTCCGCTCTTCTAAACGTCGCCTCCGGATCTGTCAAGGTGCAGGCTCAGGTGCGGCGGCCGACAAGGGCGCGGATCACCTCTCGCTTGCGAAGGCAGATTTCCATCACAAACAGGAGAAGCGCCATTGCCAGAAACCATGGCCAAGTGGAGTAGCTAGATCCAACACCCTGGGTCTGCAGAAAAAGTTCGTCGTCTACAGACTCAAGAAAAGTGCCTCCCGAGAGGCGCGAAACTTCACGCAAAAGCCCTTCGTCGACTTGCCCAGAGGCTATCTCACGTCCTGCCTCTGACACGTAGGCGGCGGAAACAGATTCCCCACGATACAGAACACGAACAAAATGGATACCCGTCCCCTGCGGGTAAAAAGACGCTTCGTAAAGTTTGGGGGCGACCTGTGTGAAAGTTATTGACTCCTCGCTCAATTCCTTAGCTTTGCCGGAAAAGAGTATCCCCTCTATCTCGGATGGCATCCTGTTACTGCTGCTATCTTCCAACAAATCGAGCTTAACCAGAACATTACCATCGTCCCGCTCGACAAAGCGCAAATCAACAGCGCCTGCTCCCTGCTGCATTCCTGTATGGCGCAATACTTGAGCCCACAACTGCCCATAGCCTGGCCAAGATCGAATCCACAGGGCAGCCCAGCGAGAGGAAGCGTCCGAAGTGAAGGCAGTGACATGGCCTAAACCATATCGCCAATGAGCCATAATGGGATCACCATCCGGATGAACCAAGAGCAGCTGGCCGAGTGGCTTCGGCTGCACCTTAACATACCCCAGCAATGGAGGAGCCGCTTCCACTTCCCAATCTTCAAGAATGGCGTGCGGCTCAGCTGACTGCGCACGAAACGGGTCCTCGCGCACTAATTTTCCCGTATGCAGCAGGGTGTCCTGCATGAAAATACGAGTAATGGCAGAGGGATCCATCGTCACATAACTTTGCCCACCTCCCGCCGCCGCAATGGTTTGCAACAAGCCGACCTGAGCACCCGCCCCTACCGCAACGGTAGAAATACTGATACCCTCTGCCTGAATCCTTGCGGCAAGAGGTTGATACCCCTCTCCCGCCGTCTGCCCATCAGTCAAGACAATGATATGCTTCACTGATGCCGGCACGGTTCGCAATTGCTCTAGCGCGCGGTTCAAGCCAGGTTTGATATTGGTGCCACCACCGGATCCAAGCAGGGAAATCTCACTCGCAACATTACGACCAGACGATATCGCCGTCATCGGGAGAACATCATGCGCTTGTGAATCAAAGGCGAAGACACCTATAAAATCCTCATCCGTAAGAAGCTCCGCCGTCGCGATAGCTGCTGATTTACAAATGTCCAATTTTTCTCCAGCCATTGAGCCAGAACGGTCGATTACAAGAGCTACAGCAGCGCTTTGCTCCTCTTCTTGATCGGAAGCATCAAGTTTGACGGGAAGCATGTCAGCCACCGGCGTGCCCTGATAACCACCTAAGCCGAAAGACTGGCCGCCTCCCAACATGACAAGACCGCCTCCCAAGGATTCGACATATTGAGAAAGTAGCTGCATCCGTGTTTCGCCCAGATCCCCAGCCGAAACATCTGAAAGGATGACCCCATCAAATCCTGCCAACTCATGTAGCGAACTAGGAAGAACCTCAGCGGAACGCACTTCCAGGCTTATATCCTGCTCGCGCAGAGCCTGCTTCAGATAGCGGCTTGCTCCTGCTTGCCCTTCCGCCACAAGCCACTTCGAAGGGCCAGTAGCCTCAAGAAAGGCTTCGACCTCGTTATTTTCCTGAATCCCCTCACTTCCGTCACGCCTCTCGAGGACAGCGCGATACCGGTAGAAGTCTCTTACTCTAGGCGTAACGGTAAACGACGCTTCAAACGGTTTCCCAGGGGAAAGAGTAACCGGAGTCCTATCGATTTCGATTCCATTTTCAAACAACCTTATAACAGCCTCGTCCGGAATTGAGCTCTCACCAACTACCCTGACAGTTACGCTGGTCCCTGCGGAAACTCGGTCCTTCGAAAGACGCACAGAGATCAAACGCGCATCATCGACGGCTTTTCCCGATACCGCCAGAGTATGGACCGCAGTTCCTCGAATCGCGGCCAATCGAGCAGAGTGCAGCAGCGAACCATCAGTCTCCACACCATCTGAAACAAGCAGGATGTTTCGTCCCTGTTTCGTTGACAGTCGGTTGAGCGCGAGCTGAACGCCTTCATCAAGCTTGCTTGAACCGCGCTGCTCCTGCAGACGGCTTACCCAAGAGTTCACGTCACTATTTTCCTCGAAACTTCCCAGATAGAACGGAACATCTGAAATTGCATAAACAGAAGCATCCACGTCAGAACCAAGCCCACGCACTATCTCCTGAGCGGACTCCAGAGAGCGCAGAGTCTCCCCATCCCACTGACTGTGGCTGTAGTCTACCACCACAGCGAGAGCTGGGTCATCGACCGATGTGCGAACCAAAGGATCGACGCAACCTGCCACAAGCGCTATCAGCGCCGCGAGTCGAAGCAATAACCCAGGCCCTATCTTACGCTCAGAACCCGAGGCCGTTGAATAGCGCTGAACGCAATAAACAAACGCCCCCAATAGAACGATGATAGGAGCTCCCCATAGAAGCCAGGCGATTTCACTGAAGGTCGACATTTAACAAACGGAAAAACGGTGAAAGGCAACCCACTCAAAAAGTAGAAATACAAAAGCCAAGGCAGCAAACGTGCGCCATAGCGTTAGGCGAACGCGGGGCGCGCTTACAGTCCTCAGAGTTTCTTTACCCTCGCCTGAACTCGGGCGATCTGAAAGTTCTTGCGCAAGCGGCAGTATGCTTACGGATCGTGACAAAATTCCCGTGCCTACTTCTCCGTCAGCCAAATCGTAGTATCGGATTTTATCTAACTCGAGAGGCTCCGAAGGGCCTTTCTCACTAGCCGTCTGCTTAGCTTCAGCCAGAGTTCCAGCAGCAAGAGTCGTGATCTTTCCGCCATCTCCGTCTTTGCTGCTAACCCACCAGATCAAATTTCCTAGCAGGAGTGGAAACATCGCAGAAAAGGCAACCTCTTCACTGCCACCAGGTCGGAGAGCCAGCATGGCAGATCTGTATAGTTCCCCGTCATGAGCTACTCCAAACGAGCCGATCGGAGACTGGAGCAGGTCAACCCCATTCTCAGCTTCTATAGCTCCCGTTTGCATAAAGAGTGCCCCCTCGATGTCCAAACCTTTGAGGGTCAAATGACTCTGATAATTCGACGGGTCTGCCGGTATAAGAATCTCATTCTCTCTTTTTTGAAAGGCAAAAGCACCTACAGAACGAGAGGGATTAATCGCGATAAACGGATTCTGAATGTTCTCATCAGGAACCCAACCATCGAAAAGAAACATCTCCCCCTCCGTAACCGAGATAGGCCAATCCGAAGATGAATAGGCGACAAACTCCCTCTCGCCTCGCTTAGTCAACGCTTGCGCCGCCATGGCCACAAAGGGATCCCCCCCAGCCGGTGGAGTAATCCAATTAATCAGCTGGGCTTGGCGTGGAGGAAAAACACCTAACACCCTGTCATCCAAAGCGAGCCCATCTCCCCCCTCTCTAACAGACACCCTTAACTCGAATCGCTCTCCCTGTCTCGCATTCACCCGAAAGCTGACTCTTTCCGTTTTTCCTACTTCAAGTTTCGCGCTACGGTTCTGAACTTCTAGCCCCGCAACGTGAAGCGCCAAATCTAGCTCCACCTCAGTGTCATGATTGCTTCCGTTTACAACCTCCGCAAAAACCTCAAACTGCCCGGACTGCAAGGGAATAGCACGAGCAGCACAGGCGACAATGCCCGCGTTTATAGCGCTTGCGGTAGGAACGATTACTTCCGTAAGCCGTATTGCCGGTGGCTCTGCGTTCACTTTGGCCCCGTTACCCCTGTCACTTACTAACCATATTTCAGTTTTTGAGCTAAGCTCCGCCACACGTCCGGCAGCTCGAATAGCTCCTTGAGTGTCAGCCGCTATAGCCCGCGACTCAACACTTCTCAGCACACTTCCCAATTTCCTACGGTCAGTAACTTGGCTCAAAAGCACTTCCTCGCGTGCATCGAAAACCCATAGAGAAATCGGCACATCTCTGGGCACACTTTCCAGCTTCCTATTAATTTCGACTTTTGCCCAATCTAGTTTTGTATCCTCGCCCTCAAGTAGAACCGTCATGCTCGCAGACCTATCCAAGAGGATAATCAGCTCATCGGAATGAAACGTTTCAGAAGGCGAATCTCTCAAGTCACTAAGACTAAGGCACAAGAGGGCCACGATCAGGATCGAGAACACGAAAGCAATCCATCGTCGCCACTGGATCGGAATCATTGACTTCGAACGGTGTTCTATCAATTTTTCCAATAGAAGGAAGGTCGACAAGGGCTCACTTCGTCGGTGTATCCGAACAAAAAATAGCACCGCAAGCAGGATAGCCAATGCTGAAAAGGCGACCAACCAGAATGGGTTCTCAATAATCATGAATCCTCTTCTCTACTCATCAAGCCCAACAGCCATTTGTTACATATCTCCCTGAAGACTCACTCCTTTAGAGAGAACTTGAAGCAGGAGCCTATCAAACTCATCGCTCGTGCGCCAACGTTGGTAGGCGACACCTTTTGCTGTGCACGAATCACTGAGCTCATCGCAAAACTCTTCAAACATTTTTTCATATAGTGAGCTGTCCTCTGGAGAGATTTGCAACGTTAAGCTGCGCTTAGTCTCCACCTCTTCGAATCGAAGATCTGAACTACTGTCGAGCTGCCCCTCGGAAGCCGCTAAAATTTGAATAAGATGGTTTTCAGCATACCAATTAGATATTGGAGTAAGCGCGTTAGTTAGATCAGAAAGAGACGCCCCAAATCCGTCGGTGAGAATAAAGACGACGCCATAGCGACGTCTCGTAGGAACAAAGTCAGAAAAAGCGCTTTGGCAGTTTGTCTGCCCCTCGAAGCGCAACGACTTGACGCCTTCAATCAGTCGTTGAAAGCTCCCCTGCCCTTTAATAGAACTCACTACAGGCTCTATGGAATCCGTAACTCGATAGACTGACAATCGGTGATTCCCCACGAGAGCAGCCAGGCCAAAGGCCAAACTGAGCTTTTGCACGAGCACAGCTTTCTCAGGCATTGGCTCGGCCATCGACAAACTGTCGTCGCACAAAACGTGGACGTGGAACTCCTGCACCTCCTCATACAAGCGTATAAATAAGCGATCTAGCCGGGCGAAAAGATTCCAATCAATCTCTCGATAATCGTCTCGACGACTATAGGAACGAAAATCCTTAAATTCTCGCGTAAATCCTGATGAAGGCGAAAGTTGCCCTCCGCGCTGACGCATCTTTTTTCGCTGTTGAAGTCGGACAGTTAAGCCGCGCAAGTGCTCTAAAAAGTCAGGGTCGAAAGCCTCGGTATTTTCAAAATTCGCCATATAGTTTAGCGGGAAACTTGCTCCATTTCTTCGACCGCCAGACTGACAATAAGCTGCCCTCCGATAAGCAGAAGCATCCCACCCTCACTCATTTCGAGTAGCCGAACGGAATCTATATCGATTCCCTCTGAGATTGCTTCCGTCAAAAGGGTATCCAGTGGAAACCTAGCAAGCTCTGACAGTTTACCGCCATGGTAAACAGACACATCTGATCGAGAAATCAAACATAGAAAAGGACCCAAGTCGGTAACGGAAAATTTTTCTGGGCTAATGATGGGAAATAATGAGCCAGTCTCCCTATCCAATACTACCAACTTGTTCGAAGCGCTCTGAAACCAGAGGTAGTTGCCGCTGGCGGCTTTGAGCTCTCCCCTAGAGCCGAGTAATTGCCCCTGGATGGGTAGCTGCGGATTAGTTTCAATGACCCATTTTTCAGCAGGCGCAAAGGCCCTTCCATTGGCAACGGTGACAGACTTTCCTCGAGGCGAATCGTAGTTCAGGTCAAATGGTTCTATCAACTCAAATTGCCTATAGGGTCGAAAAGAAGGTTCGCTGGAAAGGTCCCCCAGCATATTCCGGAACTTTAGGAAGGTAGGCGAAAGGTGCTCGCGAGGCGGTTCTCCTGTCGCGCGCACCTTTCCCAAAGTGGACAAGTTCGAGTGTTCCGCTGTTTCGTGACCAAGCGGATACGGCCGGTTTAAACCCGCGTCTTTTTTCCTGAAGCGCCATAGTTGGCGGCCCGTAGACTCGCTAACCCCCATTACGTTCCCCATGCCATCGTATGCCACCACCTGATCGGCATAGTTAGCTAATCGCCTCGTCCGCCCTACTGGATCCAGCTTGCTCTTCCACAGAAGCTTTCCGGTCTTCTTATCGACTGAGAGCAATTGTGCCCCTTGAAGTCCCGAAACGGCGAGCATCAATCGAGCATCATTAAACGCACTATCAATGATATCTAAGGTATCTCCGGCAAGATCCAATTCCCACAACAACCGCCCCTGCAAGTCCGAAGCAATAAGTCGATCCGAAAATTCAAAAACAAATACAGGATTCTCTTGATGCACCCACCAAGAGGCAGGCTCTTGAGGCAGGTGCAGCGTTCCTGCCGTCACGATTTTACCACTCTCCCTATTGATTTCAAAGAAGCTCTGATCAGCCCCTAAGAACCACAAACTTTTTTCCCCTAACCTGACATCATCAATCTTCTCGTGCCGTCCATTGACAGCATGTATCCAATTCATCTTCAGGTTTCCTCTGGGAACCGCAGCACCTAGCTGCTTTTTTAGATTTGGTGCAACAGAAGAATCTCTATCCTCGTTCAACTTCTCCTGACCAAGAAACTGGGTAAAACCATTCGGAAACGTTACCCCCTCTTCCCGAACTCTAGGATATTCCTCAAAGAAGGTCAGCTTCGCATCGATAGCCTCTCTCGAACGACCGCTTATCAGAAGAGCTGTAATCTTACACCAATGCATCCATGGCTCGTGGAAAGCGGGTGATAGCTCTGAAAGCATTCGGTCAGTCAGACTGAGGACGTCTTCCGCATCAGCCTCATCAAAA
>JAHDIL010000070.1:4146-7917 GCA_020630835.1 Verrucomicrobiota bacterium | reverse complement strand
TTGCGAATAACCGCCTCGCGGGCCGCCAATAACCGCTCAATCTCACTCAAGCGATCGACCTCTGCCTGGAGTGCACGTTCCCGCGCAGCCAGAGCCTGCACTCGATTTGACATGAGGTCCCCCACTCGCTCGAGAGTAGCAGCGCGGGCCGTCAAGGGATCCTCCGCCCTTGACCTCAGACCATCGCGCGCCGCCATTTCGCGGAGAGAGAGAGGTAGAGCGCGCAAACCCTCGCGAGCCATCTCCCCCCTTTCCTCTGCCGCAGTTGAAACAGGGAGCAGGCTCATCGCAGCCAGAGCTTTGAGAAAAAGGATTACCCAACACTTCATACCTTTCGAAAAACCACAGCTTTTCAGCTTCCGCAAATCTCTTTCGCCATCAAAAGCACTTCTTGATGGAAAGAAACAAAGCGGCAAAGTTTTCTCGTTCCAGCAAATCTTGAAAACCTACGCCACACTACTGAAGCTGCACAAGCTCTCTGAGACCAGCCTAATCGTCGAGTGGAGCACTGCTGAGCGCGGACGGGTGCGCACGGTAGCAAAAGGGGCCCGCCAGCCGAAAAGCCCATTCGCCGGCAAGCTAGATCTCTTTTTCCACTGCGAAATCCTCATTCACGAAAGTCAAAAAAGCGACCTACATACCCTGAAGGAACTGAGTCTTGAGAATCCACGCCTAAACATTCGAGCAAGCTACGCTCAGACCTTGGCGGCAGCCTACTTCTCTCAGCTCTTCTGCGCAGTCGCCGAAGTCGAGATCGCAAGCACTGAGTTATATGACCTCTTGGAACGCGCTCTGAATTTCCTAGCCGAGAAAGATATCAATCTCCGCGCTGTGCTTCATTTCGAAAAACAGCTCGCTACTATATTGGGACTTGATCTGCGGGAAGCCGCCCCTATTCAGGCACTAAGCCAAGTAATAAGCCATATTCCCGCCCAGAGGGAGGAGCTACTAGAGCGCTCCTTTTAGTTATCGATCAGAAGCTGAAGATATTTGGATCGAGGGACCAGGATCGCCGGCTCGGCTTACCCTAGCGCCACCAATTCGAGGACTAGGTCGTCACTTAATCAACCTAAAGATGTAAGGATAAAGATACGAAACACCCTCTTTTGCCTTGAGAGCAGCTTTCACCATAAAAACTACCGTCGTAACTCCGATGATTATGGAAATGACGGGCCCAAGGAATGCAAAGGTCAGTATCCCAAGGACTATGCTGATAATCGAAACACAAATCTGCATGTTAAGAACTTCTTTCGCCTCCCCCGACGCAAAAGGTAGGTTTTCCTTCTTAAACTGCCATAGGAGCAGAGGAGCGATTATATTACCGAAGGGAATAGCAAATCCAATCAGCGGACACAGGTGAGCGGCTACCCCCCAAGTCTTCTCTTGCTCCGACAGAGGGCCTGCCCCCACAGCCTCAGAGGCTGATCCCGAAGTAGTTTCAGTTTCTGCAGTAGCTGCGCTGTTTTCATCTTGTTCCTCACCCATGCGGAATTATCGCCCTACTTTCCCTGATGCCAAGCTTTTTATCACCAAGGCGATCCCGCATTCGCAAGCCGCGAGGAGGAAAGATCCAGAAAAAACTCGCTGTGGCGAAAACCGACTAACACCAATGCGTTCTTGAGATAGGGTGTCCGCCCTCTATACTAGAACAATGACAAATCTCACTCGCTCGTTCGCAGCCGCTCTCTGTTTCGGCACTCTGCTCTATGCAGAAAAGCCAGAGAAAGTCGCTCACCCAACCCATTCCTGGTTCTCCGAACGTTCGGCTAATTATCGGAAGATATACGCGCAAGCTCCTGGCCTCCAACACCGCTCTTTTCTGTCTAAATCGATGGGTAAAAAAGTCGGATTCCATATTTACCTACCCAAAGAATACGAAAGCGAACCTAATAGACGCTTTCCTGTTGTATTCCATCTTCATGGAGGTCGTCCTGGAAATGAATGGAAGTCTATGCGTCTTGCTCCAGAAATCCACGCGCGCATCAACACAGGGGTAGTGCAGCCGACGATTTATGTTTTCCCAAATGGTGGGCCCGTCAGCTGGTATGACTCTCCTCAGTATTTGGATGGTGATGGGGCAACCGTATTCGTGGAGGAACTCATCCCCTTTATACAGAAAAACTACCGGACACGAGAGCTCGGCATTGAAGGCTTCAGCCAGGGCGGACGCGGAACGACTCGCATTATGTTTCGCCACCCGGAACTCTTCACCTCCGGCGCACCTGGTGGATCAGGCTACGCCACCGAGAAAAAGATATCGGAAAACGCAGGGGTGGAATCAGAAAATACGTATTTTCACCAAGGCGACAACACTTGGGATCTTGCAGCCAAATTCCTGGAAAAGCCAGACCGCCCTTCCCTTCCTATTCTTATCTGGGTTGGCACGAAAGGATTTAATTATCAGAATAACAGAGCCTTCTCGCAGTATCTTGATGGACTAAGCATAGAGCATAGACTTCTGGAAGTGCCCGAAGCAGAGCACAATGCAATCCAAATTTACGAGCTCAAGGGCGACGAGCTGATGAAGTTTCATCAGCAGTATTTCGCCCAACCGTAATACCTTTCGCAGTTGCTCTAAGGCCGCCCTGAAGAAGGCCGAGCCTAGGGTGGAGTTCTCGCCTCCGGGCCTCTGAGTGACGTTCCTCATTGGTCACGTCATCACCCAATAAACAACCGGGGAGGCATGGGGATACGATCGTGTTTTCGCTCCCCCTGCAGGCTGATGCCGAAAGCGGACCTAATGTTAGGCATTACGGTCTCTCCTCTCGGAACTTTCTATATGCCGATTTATCAGAAGGAGACTTATCACTAGAAACACTTGGGAAACCACCTCACTCTTCAAAATGAGCGCGTAAGGTTTTTTTGCTGAGAGAGGTGGATCACAAAACGGATTAGCTACTTCTTGTGCTTTGGCTTCTTCATCTTTTTCACATGAAGCGCGTAGGACTCGATCGGGTCTTTCAGATCTACAGGATCATTCATTCTCTGCATTTCAGCCAAGAGCGTTCCTCGCAAATCTTTGATTCGCTCTGCTTGAGAGGGGTCTTGGGCGAGGTCATTCTCCTCAAAAGGGTCCATTTTCAAGTTGAAGAGCTTTTCGACTTTGATCTGTGGGTAACTGATCAATTTGTAATCACCAGATCGGATCATTCGCTGATGATTTATGTAGCAACTGTAGATCGTGTTCTGACCTCCCTGTCCTTCCAGGCATGGAATAACTGAGTTAAATTCGACTCCATCGCTATCTGCTCCTGCGAGTTCGAGGCTTGTTGCCATCGCATCCTGAAGATAGATAGGCCTATCGACTGACCTCCCTACTGGGATTCCTGGACCTGAAATCATCCATGGCACACGCAGGGAGTGGTCATACATATTTTGCTTTCCTAAAAGCCCGTGATGGCCGCATGCCAATCCATGATCGGCTGAGAAGATAATAATGGTGTTGTCCTCCTTGCCGGTCTTTTTCAATTCATCCAATATGCGACCAATCTGAGTGTCCATATGAGAAATTAACGCATAGTATTCTGATCGATTAACCTGCACCGAGTATTCGGTCCGAGGAAAAGGGCCAAGTTTTTCATCGCGGATGGTATTGCTACCAATGTTATCTGGATAGAGCGCCATGAAGCTGCTGGGCACTCGAATATCCTTGTAAGGATAGATTTTTTGATAGTCTTCTGGCGCCTGACGCGGATCGTGAGGCGCGTTAAAACACAGGGCCATGAAAAATGGCTTTTCATCGTCTTTAGCGTTCTCGAAGAAAGAGGTCGC
>JAHDIL010000070.1:0-4136 GCA_020630835.1 Verrucomicrobiota bacterium | reverse complement strand
CTAAAAACTCAACTGCATCTTGCTTTAACAGCTCACTCCAATGTGTACCACCTTTCCAGAAGCCATCCTTGCTCTTGTCAAATGGGGACCAGTCATCCTCACCAGGTGTGAAGTTCCGGCTGTAGCGTCCCTTAGTCTGGTTTGGCATTCCGGGACGCACGTTCACAACATGATTGAAGACTTGGTTCGTCAACCCCTGGTCTCCCACATGCCATTTACCGGAAAAGTATGTAGTATAGCCAGCGTTCTGCATGCGCTGTGACCAGAACTTACCGGCCTCGGCATGCTCAGCAAGATCCGTGCTATGCGCATTCCAAACCTGCTTACCTGTCATGAGCATCCTCCGCGAAGCTACGCAAACGGCTCCATTCCAAGCTCCTGAGTTGTAGGCATTGGTAAACTGTGTGCCAGACGCTGACAGCTTATCTAAATTGGGAGTCTTTACTTCTGTGTTACCGTATGAGCCAACACAGTCATAGGCAAGGTCGTCCGCAAAAATAAACAGAATGTTAGGTTTTTCAGCAGCTTGCAGCGACACAAATGAGGCGGCGATGATTATGAGGATTTTCTTCATAGTTATTTCTTTTTAGGCTTTTCTTTCTTCTGAGTCTTCTTTTTATTAACGGACTTCATACCCTCAGGGTTGTCGGGGTGTCCTATTTTGTGAATTTGTGATGGAAGTTTAGATTTTTTCTCCCATCCAACAGGAGCAAGGCGCTCGTAGTCCGGATCATTGTCTTTCTCGGGAAATTTTGCGATTACCTCCGTAAGTTTTTGGCAAATTTCTTTATGATCAGGACTTTCGAGTAGATTGTGCTTTTCGGCGAAATCAACGCTTAGATCTACCACCTTGGAGGGTTTCCGGTCAGCACCTACAAACAACTTATAGCGCTCATTTCGAATGACTCGATCACGGAAGTAATAGGCACTCTCGACCCCTTTATGAGTGAGTTTCGCGGGGTGACTCCCCATTCCCAGAACCCAATCACGGTTGTTTTTCTCTGCCTTACCTAAGAACACTTCATGCTGTGACATACCGTCATAGGTATAACCCTCTTCCATCTGACCTCCGGCGAATTCAATAAACGTTGGATACATGTCGGAAAAATCTAGGAGTGCTTGACTCTGCTCGCCGCTAGGAACGAGCCCAGGGCAACTAACGATGAATGGAGTATTTACCCCGTTCTCTGTTGTTGTGGCCTTTCCCCCACGCACCAATCGACCGTTCAATTTATTGGAGAACTGCCCCGAGGTCCCATTGTCACAAGTCCAGACAATGATGGTGTTATTACGGACTTTTTCAGACTCTAACTTTTCTACTATCTTACCGAGCAGATGATCCGTGTATTCGACCATGGCAACATGTTTCTCTAGATTCGATTTGGCTTCCGGTTTAAGGGGTGTGTGGACCATTGGGCCATGAGGTAAGGCCATCGGATAATAGACAAAGAATGGTTGATCTTTGTTCTCGCCGATAAAGTCGATGACGAACTGATTGTAGATATCCGGACCAAATTCCCCTTCGTAAGTCTTACTCCCAGTTTTCGTATGAATATACGGATCCCAGTAGCGCTGGGTGCTTTTCCGACTATGCTCCTTGTCCTTTGCCCCCTCAGCTCCTGTCCACATGCAGAATTCATCGAAGCCGTGCCTTACCATAGCATCAGGATGAACTCGGAAGTCGTTTAGCTGCCATTTGCCTGCAGCTGCCGTCGCATAACCTGCGTCTTTCATACTGCGGGCAATCGATGGACTTTCATCCCAATCAAAATAAGCATGCCCCCAGCGTGGCGCATCCCAGTGGTTCACCCACCCGTTTCGATACGGATATTGCCCCGTCATAAAGCAAGCACGGCTCGGTGTGCACTGAGGCATCGAGTATGCGTTATGAAACTGAATGCCACTCTCGGCAAGCTTATCTATGTTAGGGGTATTTATATTTTCACCGCCATAACAGCTTAGCCATTCTTTGCCCAAGTCATCGAGCAGGATGAAGATAATGTTTGGCTTATCTCCGGGCTCTCTTGCTTCCACAAGGCCCATTGTGAGAGCCAACCCGACTGCGACCCATAGTGTTTTCATTCGTCCTTTTCCTTTTTCCATTTTATTGCTTTGAAACATTATTTATTCTTTGGTTTTTTGTCATACGGCCAACGAAGCTTGGCTCGATCTACGAATTCCGTTCCGTATTCAGATCCATCGAAGCTGTCTTTCACAGAAGCCAGCCAGTCTTGATAGCCCATCTTGAGCTCATTTAGCAATTCAGGCTTCTCGGGAGCGAGATTCGTTTTTTCGTATGGGTCCCTCTCCATATCATAGAGCTCAAATGGCTTTCCTTTGTATGAGACGATCTTGTATTTCTCGTTACTATAGGAAACGCGATTGGAGTAGAGAAATCCGAGTTCCTTCTTACGCCGCTCCGAAGTTCCCTCGATCAATGGCAGTAGGGTCTCTCCATCAAGCTGAAGATTCGGCTTCGGGTGATTGATACCAATGGCATCCAATACCGTCGGTAAATAGTCCGAGGTTACGCAGGGCATATCCGTCTGTCGCCCTTCTCTAATTTTTGCAGGCCAGACGAGAAGTCCAGGAACTCGGATTCCGCCTTCGTAGAGATCACGTTTACGACCCCGATACGGTCCTGCACTCCCATTGTCGGGGCGATCCGTGTGTTCGGGTCCATTGTCGCTGCAGAACCAAATCATCGTGTTCTCATCAACGCCTTGTTTTTTGAGGTGCTCTCTGAGCCGGCCGATTTGCTCGTCTAAGGCCGTAATGCACCCGGCGTAGTTACGCATATGAATCGGTTGATCCTGATACATTTCCTGATGTTTTGGTCCAGCTACACAAGGCAGGTGAGGGGCATGAAACCAGACGACGGAGAAAAATGGTTTCTCGTCTTGCACAGCCTGATCAACAAATGGGAGCACGCGATCCATGATCACTCGGCTATCATCACCGCTTAGGTTATCGGTAACTTTTTTACCCTCGATATCCCAATAGAACGTTCCGTAAGGCTCGGTTTCCTCCCCTTCTTTGACGAATTCCCATCCTAGCCCTCGGCTTTCACCTTCATCAAAATTCACAGGCTTTATCATAGGATCATAGGTGGGCACTTTGGCCTCTGTTACAAAGGCCGTTTGGTAACCGTGCAGCTTCGGTGGGTTGTAGTCCGCCATATTACCTGGCCTGCCGCGATTCGAGTCTCGCTCCGTGTGCGTCAGCGTGCCAAGATGCCATTTACCGAAGTGGCCAGTAGCGTAACCTTCTTTTTCTAGAATCTCAGAAAGCGTGACTTCCTCCGGCCGCAGAAAGCCCGAATTCGCTCCAGGGACTCCCGCTCTGAAGGGGTTTCGACCAGTGAGGCAGCTCGCGCGTGTCGGCGAACACACCGCGGAAGCCGAGTAGAACCGATTCATTTGCAAGCCTTCTGCCGCCATTTGATCAAGAGCTGGCGTCTTGATGATTTTATTCCCATTGTAGCCGGTATCTCCCCAGCCTAGATCATCGCACATGATCAAGATCACATTTGGTCTTGCTTCAGTGGCATGAAGCCCGTGATTACAGGCCAGGAGAGGGCCAAATACGAATAGCGCTGTTCTAATTAGTTGTCTCATCAACACTATAAAGCGCACGCAGTGCTGCCGATTGGATGTCTGCTGTGAAAAAAACTATTTTTTTCGCCCTATCGTAGCCAATGCCACCTCATTACTGTGCACTCAGATCCACAACATCGAACCTCTCTTCCAACAGAATGAACTCTTGCTTTGAAAGAAGCTTGCTGTCGACAATCAGTTTCTCCAGCTTACACCTCTCCATCATGGCACAGCGGGATTTGTTGACCTCATTCACGGAACAACCCGCAATGTTAAGCACCCGGAAGGTGAGATCGGTTATCTGCTGAAACTCAAAGAATAAGGTATCGCTAAGGTCAATGTAGTCCGCATCGAAGGGCTCCAATATATTTAAGCCGTGCCCATAATAATTGCGAAAATTACGATAGCGGCGACCACTAAGATCTATTTCGCCAGCTTCATAACGAATGTGATCCGAAGGACTGACTTTGCTCCAAATCCGGTTGTTAGCGTTCAGCATTACTGTAGCCAAAATAGCATAGTCATCAATTGGTGTGCTCT
>JAHDIL010000069.1 GCA_020630835.1 Verrucomicrobiota bacterium | reverse complement strand
CGGCTGACGCGGCGCCCCACCTCCAGGGCCCCCATCCTCACGCCCTCCTAAAAACTGAAATCCCTCACCTACGATCTTTAATCGTGAGCGATTCTGGCCGGAGGTTTTATCCTCCCAAGTATCCAGATGCAAACGCCCCTCGACATAGAGCGGGCGACCTTTTTTCATATATTCTCCAAGAACCTCCGCCTGACGCCCCCAAAACGTGACATCCACGTAAGTGACATCCTCACGACGCTCTCCATCATCTGTGGTGTAACTACGGTTCAGGGCCAGACCCAAATCGGTCACCGCGGTCCCTTTTGGCGTGTAACGGATTTCAGGGTCTCTGGTAAGATTCCCCATGAGCATTACTTTGTTTAAATTGGGCATGTTCCTATGATTACCCAAATAACCAGAAAGCTCCAGCTCTTTTTTTCCACGAATCGTTTCTCTAAGAAAGCATCCGTTCCGGAGGATTGCGAACAAGAGGCAAAAGCGTCATGAGCGAGAGAATGATGAGAGCTGACGAAAGAGCCAGGATAACGGGAAGCCCGAACCAGCTCACCAGATAAAAGGCGAGAAACGGAGCACTCAGAATCCTCAATCCGGCTAGGAAGGTATGAACAGACATATAGTCGGCAATCGCTCGCTGCGGGGCTAGCTTAGTCACGCACAAACTGAAAAGGATCTCCCCTCCTGCTCTTGCCATCCCTAGCAGACCAGAACCAACTGCGATCAGGGCCACATTTGGCCAAACAAAGTAAAGGAGAACACCTAACAAGAAGACGAAATTAGCTGCGAAACGGAGACGAAAGAAGTCGATACGATCAAATAGCCATCCCCAGAAAAACGTGCAACTCAATCGAACTACAGATGGGATGATACCTGTGATGAGACTTATAGTTTGCACATCAAGCTCCACCCCATACTCAGGCAGATCCACATAATCAACTTTCAGAGCATTTACCGCCATCACCCCTAGACCCAGAGCCATTGACGAAACAAGAATACGGCAGAATACCCGATCCTGCCGAACTTCCTCAAGTGCTTGCGACAAATCGTTATGCGCGTCGGCATCCTCACGCGGGCGGCGCGACGGAACAACAAAGTAGCAGACGGCCGTCAGTAATGACATGGCCACATAGATCCAAAGCAGAAACTCATACGTCGAGAAATCCTTGTCGAGCATACCGCCAAAAAACCAGCTAGCGATCATCGTCGCCCCGGCTTTGACGAAAAGGGTGAGCGAAAAAGAACGGCCTCGATTTTTATCAGGATAATTTTCCCGCACATATTGGGTTTGGAGCGGTAGCACAAGACCCAGGAACCCCATCCCGAAACAAAGCCCCCCTACAAAGAAGATCTCTGATCTAGGAGCGATGGCGGCTGCCGTATAACCTGCAGCTGACAGCAGCGCGACCAGAGACGCAGCGCGCGAAACGCTAAGCCGCAGGCGAGCTGTCACGGAAGTCACAAAAAGACTCCCTATCAGTCCAAAGGCCGGGCTAGCTAGCAACAAAGATTTAGTAGTAGGGCCGGAAGCAAACTGCCCATTAGCAATCAGGATAGCGAAGGTAACGAAACAAGTCTCGAGCACGCCCCCTGCGACAGCTCTAATCAGGTCAGCCGACAAGGTCCTACGGAAACGCTTCCCGTAAGATCTATCGCGATCAGTTTCATTACCTTTCAATGTGATTCAGGTAGGGGCTGGAGAACGGCTAATCAGTCTGCCTTTCCGATACCGGTAAAGCAGGTTGATCAGCCGAAGCCCCTTCTTTGGGGGAAGCAGCTTGCGATTCCGCATTCTTTTGCGCGATCAGATCTTCCCATTCATAGAGTTCATATCCGTCACCTAAGCCCCCGATGTTACTCATCAACTCATTGCATCGAGCCTTCCATTTTACTAGATCAGGAGGACTTGTTCGTTCTTCGCGCGACTGTGGGAAAATCAAATACGTCACGGTAAGATCACTAACTGCCCTATTGTAAGCAGAAGCCTTCTCATTGACAGTTTTAGCGACCCTGAGCGAAGCCTCTCCAAATTTCCAACTCGGCCCGGCATCACCGGCGATGGCCGGATAGGCTTTGTCCCCGTATATGATGACCCCATAATCACCGATCTGAGGACCGAAAGGCGTGTCGTTATGCCTTCGCAATAGCGACAGAGGAATAACAAAAAACGGGTCCGCCTCTGCGATCAGGTAGGAGCGTGCCTTCATATCCGAGATCCCATCTTCTAAGTAAGAAATCTGCGAACGTAGGTATCGATTACGCTCTACGCTCAGACCTTTGATCGCGAATTCTTTCTTATAGGTAGCGAGCTTCTCCTGCCATCGGGACAACAATGGATTCGGCGTTTTTGAACGTTTCCCCCATCCATAGGAAGTCATGGGCTGATAGTGCTGAGACATCGTGATGTAATCATCCAGCTCAGGCCATCGATCGCCATCTGAGCCGTCGGAAACCACATCCATTTCTCCTTGGGCTATAAGCACGCGCTGCGCCGTCTCAGGATGTTGCGCTTCAAGAATAGTCTCAAGGTCATAAAAGTTGTGACGAGAGAGTAGCTCTTCGAACCTCGTCGCTTTTTGTTGGATCCGATTGCGCTTGAGTTCATAGAGATGATGATAGAATGGTGAAACCTTAGCATTTTCGACGAGCTGGGACAGGTCGGGCAGCATTTTTGGCAGATGAGGATTTGTTTCCGCTAGATCCTCGACCGATTTATTCGGTGTCGGCACTCTCAGATGTAGCTTAACCTCGAGCCGATAGGCTTCATCACGCTCTCTTTCCACAGTGGCATACTCGCCAACGGTTTCTTCCAACTCCGTCTCTACCCGGATGCCATTCCACATTTTTGCTCGGTCAATTCTTTGCCAAGGGATGTATTCCGAAGCCATTGGCATTTGTAGCTCGACGACTTTCTCCACCTCAACGATTTTCTCGACCGGGACCTCGACGATTTTCTCTACCTCTACCGGAATTTCGACCTCTTTCACCACCACCTTTTCGACCGCTTCGGGCTGAGGAAGGCGCAAAGCTTTTGCGATCGCCAGTTTGAGCTCATGCCCCTTGTTTGTCGCATCAATGAAGACCAGTGCCCCTACCATGATGAGCCCCAAGCTACCGATCAGGGCAAGAATCCAGAAGCTAGCGCTGCGGTGGCGTTTTCTTGTGTGCTGCGGTTCAGTCATGGAAGTCGATACGCAAAATTGCTGATCAACTTTCAGGCCCGTGCCCCCAAAATGCAAAGGCGTTCTTCCTAATCTCCTCACCCATAATCGACAGACCTCTGTGATAAAGCTTTGAGTTTTCATATGCCCAACCTTAGGTTCACCGAACAAACTAATGATTGTGCGCAAACTCCAAGAGCAGGATCCATTTCAAACGGCCGACGGATCTACCATCCGCAGCATTCTCGATCGCTCAAATGCCCCCGTAAAAAACCAAAGCTTGGCAGAAGCGACCCTCCGATCAGGAGGCTATACCTCACGCCACTACCACCGGGTAAGCGAAGAGTTTTACTTTATCCTAGCGGGAAAGGGCACAATTGAAATCAATGGCGAACTCCGCCGTGTGCTACCAGGCGACGGTATCCTAATCGAGGCAGGCGCCTGGCATCAGATTACCGCAGATGGGGAGGAAAATCTGCGCTTCCTATGCTGCTGTTCCCCTCCCTATGAGGACGAAGATACCTTCTTTGTCTAATGACAAACTTACCGATCGACTTAGACTAAACTGTTATCAACTTTATGAAACGATCAAATATCCTATCACTGCTCGGCTCTGCGTGTCTCCTCAGTCTTACAGCATGCGAAACGACTTATCACCCCGTCGAAAAAAAAGGCGTGCCACGCTGGTTAGAGGAAGGCGCAAAACTCAACAAAGCCCCGCAGGGATTTCCGGCTGATGCAGATCGCATCAATTGGGAAAAATCACGAGCCCCAATTAAGTATTCGATCCCTTTTGGTGAAAACTAAACCTCACCCGATACGGGTATAAAAAAAGGGCGGCTCCCAAGAATGGGAACCGCCCTTTTTTGTTATATCATCACTATGCCCAAGGCAATTTGGTCTGCCCTGGAATAGGGAGAGTGTAGTTGCCGTCGGCGTTTGGAAGAACTTTTGGTTTCGCGTCGAAGGAAAGCTCTTCAGGCATGAGATTAAAGTTAGATTCTACCGCCTTGTCCCACTCAACGATTTGCCCAGTATAGGTGGCCAAGCGCCCTATTACTGCAGAGAAGGAACTTTTCGCCCCATAGTAGGCATTGTTCAACGGCTTATCATTGGCAATAGCATCGTGAAGCTCATTGTGCTCAACCTGATAAGGACTGACGTTACCTGAACGCGGCTTGCGATACTGCCAAATGACCTTACCAGAAGCATCCTTGATCACGCTCTGAGCCCCCTTCATCGTGAGAGATGCTTCTGTTCCGATGATCTCCTCACCAACATGCCTCCATGCCCCAGTAGCCTGACGGCTCTGGCTATTGACTATCGCATTATTCTGATCCTGCCCGTATCGATATTCGACATAGTGATGGTCGAATATCTCACCGACCGACAGGGGCAGATCCGTGCAGCGACCACCCAACCCTTGAGCCGAGATCGGGTTGCAACCTCTTTCATTATCGCCAGACAAGAACCAGTTTAGAATATCAATGTTGTGAACGTGCTGTTCGACATTATGATCACCACACAGCCACGTGAAATAATACCAGTTACGCATCTGGTATTCCATCTCATTCCAACCCTCTTGACGGTCGATCAGCCAAGGGCGGCTACCGTTCCAATAACACTGTCCACCCAATAGGTCTCCGAGCAGTCCCTCTTCGTGAACCTTCGCGAAAGCTTGGCGGTAGACGTCCTCGTAGTGCCGCTGCAGGCCTACAACTACTTTGAGACCTTTGTCGTCAGCCTTCTGCGCTGACTCAACAATCTTATTGAAGCCAAATGCGTCAACACATACTGGCTTCTCCATGAAAACATGTTTTCCCTGGTTGACCGCATACTCGAAATGCAGGGGGCGGAAGCCAGGAGGCGTGGCTATACAAACGAGATCACTTTCGTCCACCACCTGCTTATAAGCATCGAAACCCGCATATTGCCGACTCGCCGGCAAATCAACCTGGTTTGCTTTGCCCAATTTCTCCAATTGCTTGGTCACAGCTGGGAGACCGGAACCACGAGGGCCTGAGCCGTCAATCTTATCTGCGAAAGCATCAGCAACAGCGACCAATCGGGCTCTGTCGTTTCCAGCAAGATTCTGCACAATCGCACCGCAACCGCGTCCTCCCATACCAATAAGGCCAACTTTGACTTGATCACTACCCGCGACCTGCGCGCTCAACTCGACAGGCAAGGCGGCTGCGGCAGTAACCGCCCCACTGGCTCCGATGAATCCTCTGCGCGATGCCGGCTTCGACACATTTTGCTCTGGTGTTTGCTCTTTTTGCATAGGAGAGAAAGGAAGCAAACCTTACCCGAAAAAACGAGCAGAAAGCTTTACGCGATCATGGATGTCCAGCGCCTTCAGCAGCTTACAAAATCGGTTCGGCGAGAGACCAAGATGGATTGATGTCCCTATGCATCGATGAGGAGGGGATGCCAGCCAGACGACGCCGGAACGCCGCATAGGCGATCATTGCGGCATTATCCGTAGAATATTCACCTTCAACAAGATAGAGATCCCTTCCTGCTTGCTGCTCCTGGCTAACGAGCCGCTCTCGTAAACGCCTATTGCACGCCACCCCCCCGCTCACGGCAACCACTCGGTGACCAGAAAATTCGGCTGCCTGCGCAACCTTGGCACACAGTATGTCAACAATAGCCTCCTGGAAGGCCGCACAAAAGTCGTTGCGAGTGTCTTTTTCTAGCGGCTGAGGCAACTTCTCTAACTGATACCGAGCAGAAGTTTTCAGCCCACTGAAGCTAAAAAGAAGATCTGGTCGACCAACCATACTGCGGGGAAAGTCGAAAGCTTTTGGATTACCACTCTGAGCATGAGTAGCGATCTCCGGCCCTCCCGGATAGGGCAAACCCATGAGCTTTGCCACTTTGTCGAAAGCTTCTCCGGCAGCATCATCCTGAGTTGAACCCAAAACGTTGTAGTCGCCGATACCCTTGACATCAATAAGCAAGCTGTGACCACCACTCACAATGAGAGCAAGATGGGGCGGAATGGGGGCGGATCGAAGCTGTAGGAAAGGCGAGAGAAGATGCCCTTCCATGTGATTAATCGAGTAGAACGGGAGATCACGAGACAAGGCTAGAGCCTTGGCAAAGGTATCGCCAACAAGGAGCGAACTGGACAATCCTGGGCCTGAAGTCGCAGCGATCGCTGTAAAGTCTGAAACCGCCGCTCCGGCCTCATTCAAACAAGCCTCGACTAGACATGGCAGATCTTTGCTATGATTTCGAGAAGCCAGCTCCGGAACCACACCACCATAAGGAGCGTGCAGGGCAATTTGCGACGCTACCGTGCTCTGAAGAAGGTCACCCTGATCAGAGACAAGGGCCACAGCGGTCTCATCACAGGAGGTCTCGATGGCAAGGATCATGCCGCTTAGTGGCAAGAGTGGACAAAACGCTATATTATAGAGCCTTCTCGATCACAGCGTAAGCATTGTGATTATGGATAGATTCGAAGTTTTCTGCTTCCACCCTATACCATCCAATGGCCCCTTGCGCCTCACTTGCCGCAGCAACATTACGGACGAGATCCTCTACAAAGACCGGATTTTCGTAGGCTTGCTCAGTCACATACTTTTCATCCGGGCGTTTCAAGACGCTGTAGAGCTCAGCACTGGCACAAGTTTCAACCAGCCGGATAAGGTCCTCCAGCCAGATAGGCTCGCCCGCAAATTTAACCGCAAAGGTGACGACTCCACGCTGATTGTGCGCACCATAATCGCTGATCGCTTTCGAACAGGGGCAGAGAGTCGTCACCGGAACCAAAACCGTCACCGTGAACTCAGTCTCCTCTTTAGATGAATCAATATCGAAGATAACTTCGTAGTCCATCATACCTGCCTTCTTTGTCACGGGTGCCGGCTTGTTGAGAAAGAAGGGGAAGCGCAATTCAACGTGGGCGCGCTTAGCCTGCAAACGGTCCAGCAACTCCGCAGGAAGAGCTGAAATAGAATGAACATCCAACACTGGGCCGTGAGAGTTCAACACCTCGACAAATCGACTCATGTGCGTGCCCTTGTATTCTTTAGGCAGGTCCACTGCCATCGAAAAGGTTGCAACCGTGCTTTGCACCGCATTCTCTTTATCGCGGATCTGAACTGGGTAGCGCAGCTGCTTAACCCCAACTCGGTCGATAGCCAAGTTTCGAGAGTCCGGCTGGTTTTGAATATCAGTGAGCGTCTCCATAATCGACAGATCGTCAGCTTGTTAGAAACTAGGATCCAGCATCCAGCGTGCTGCCACAGGCTCCAAAGAAGGAGTCATCGGCCAATGATCCGGCTGTGGATCCAAGCCCTCGTGGCGGGTGCTGGCACCTTTCAGAGCCATGCAGCCCTCGTTATTCCCAATGGCGGCAATCTCCTGGACCTCATCCTCAGTAAAACGGATTTCTGGAACGCCGGCCAGCTCGGCTAGCTTGTCTTCTACTAAACGCGCTCCTTCGCCAGCCTCTTGGATCAGAGTAGGGCAGGCGCACCGAACAGGCTCTTGGCTAAGGTTCCACACACAGGAAAACTGCAGCATCGTGAGACCATACTTCTCAGCTATCGGTCGCATTTTTTCCAACTTTTCATTCCCCTGCTCGATCCATCCAGCCATTCTATAGGTGCGGTGATCACCATCGCGGAAATGGTGCCCGGGCTTCACGTCATCATGAAACAATCCTCCGTAATCAACAACGCGAGTCATCACCTCTACATCGAACTCCTTTGCAATCGGCAGGACACGATTAGTGGGCCAAGGCTCCATTGGGTTCATGATGAGCATGGCCCAATCGATGCTGTGCCCGAATTTCTCCAAGCAATACGCGATATCGATGGAAAAACCGTTCGCGGGTCCAGGGGCCAGACCCAGCTTTCCTGTGAGGCCAGCACCTTT
>JAHDIL010000068.1 GCA_020630835.1 Verrucomicrobiota bacterium | reverse complement strand
GGGAGGAAAGGCAGCAGCTATGAAGGTGGTCACCGCGTGCCTACCGTAGTCTGGTGGCCTGGAAACATACCCGCCGGATCAAGTTGTGACGAGATTGCAACGGCAATGGACCTTCATCCAACCTTTGCAAAGTTGGCCGGACAAGCAATGCCGGAAGATCGAGTTATAGACGGGAAAGACATCAGGCCGCTTCTATTGGGGGAAAAAGAGGCTAAAACACCCCATGATCGCTTCTTTTATCAGCAAAGTGCCAAACTTGCCGGGGTCAGAGCAGGGGATTGGAAGCTTTTGAAAAAGGGGCAACTGTATAATCTTAGGACTGATATAGGGGAAACTAAGGATGTTGCGGCTTTGAACCCTGAAATCGTGAAAAATCTCGAAATCATGATGGAGGAATTTGAGGCAGAAATTGAATCAAACTCGCGACCTGTAGGAGTTGAGAAAAACTCACGAACCCTGGTTCCTAGACCAGGTGTCGAAGGTGAAGATGGTTACCTGCCGACATTATTGCTTCGCCGAAAGATCGAGAAAAAGAAATGAGGTGAGTGTTCGAATACGTCACTCATTTCTTTCCGGAGAGAGGGATTTATAATCTCACTAGTAGGCCATCGGCACTACCGAAGCCCTGTCTGCTTTTCAAACTCGCGAACCGTTCCAGGCTCTTTTAGAATACGTTGCAGGTATTCATTTGTTCGATTTTTATCTCTTACCGTCTACCAGCTGTTTCTCAGGATGTGTTAGGCGTGAGAAGATAGCTCTGCGTATCCTAGTATTCTCCACCCACATCGTCCCATTTCCCGAACTACCATCCTGGTTCTTTTGGTTTGCCGACCAAACCAGTGTCTTCTTGAAATCTGGAGAGTGCTTCAAGAAAATCACCAGATGGCCACGTTCTTTTTTGCCAATCTCGTCATTCCAGAAAATCTTCAAAAAATCACCAGGCAGCGCCTGCCTGGGGTCTTGGAAATTCTCACCGATTCCTAATTCGTGGAAGAGGACCGCTACGCCCGGGCCATTGGCATTCCAGCGACCAAAGATTCCGACGCCATCTCGTTTTCCGTAGATGACATCCTCTGAGCTGCCAATATCAAGAAGCTCTCGGTTCAGTTCTGGGTTGATACGGACTCCTCCCGATCTCTCCAATTTACTGATTAGCTGTAGGAAAATCGCATAGGTGGAGCTGGAGCAAAAACAGTGGCTGCCCAGTTTCTTGTCTTTTATGACTAGCCTACCGCTGCCATCTTGGGAAAGGGCGGCATTCATCCCGTCGACAACGGCAAGGAGATCTTTGAACCGCTGCTCTCCCGATAGGTCGGAGCGATAGGCGCCATATACGCCCCGATGCTCAAATTCTTGAACGAGGGAGACGATCAGGCGGTTGTAGTCTGTTGGCGCGGCTAGAGTGCTAGTAAGCGACCAAGAAAAGGTCAGGAAGCAGTAGCTAACGAGGCTGAGGTAACGACTAAGGGGGAGTTTCATCGTTGGGTTCGACGTTTGTCTTGCGCCATTGAGGCAAGAGGTCTCGCCCCTCACATGACGCGATGCCCAGGGATGGCGCCTTCGTCTGGGTTCAGCACAAAAATGTCTTTTCCGCCTGGTCCTGCGGCGACGATCATACCCTCACTGACTCCGAACTTCATCTTTCGAGGAGCGAGATTCGCTACCATTACGACGAGTTCGCCTACTAGATCATCTGGCTGATAGGCTGCCTTAATACCGGCAAATACTTGGCGCCGCTCGTTGCCGCCTAGGCTGAGGATGAGACGGATGAGCTTCCGCGCCTCGGGGACTTCGTGGGCCTCGACTACGCGAGCTACTCGTAAATCAACTTTGGCAAAGTCATCAAAGGTGATTTCATCTGCGATCGGGTTTTCGAGGAGGAATTCATCTGAATCCTCAAAGCTGAGTGAGGGAGCCGTGGATGCCGCCGTGGCGGCTTCATTTTCCGTAGCAGATTCTTCTATCATCTTATCGATTCGTTTGGCGTCGACGCGTTGCATCATATGTTTGAACTTGGAAACTGGTGTGCCGGCGAGCGGGGTCTGGCTCTGGTCCCAACTCGTGATCTGATCGCCCAAAAGCTCACCGCATTTGGTGGCGAGGTCTGGCAACACGGGGCTAAGATACACACAGAGCGTGCGAAATAGATTCAGCGCTACTGTGCATACGTCCTGCAGCTGCGCTGCCTTCTCTGGATCTTTGCGTAACTCCCACGGAGCATTTGACTCTACATAAGGATTGGCGGCGTCGGCCAGCTCTATGATGAGGCGCATGGCCTTACCAAAGTTCCCGTCCTCATAAGCTGCTGCTATCGAATCACCCTGTTTCGCAAATTTCTCGAAAAGCCCATCATCGGTTTTGGGGTATTCCTCTGAAAGTCCTGACGCGCTTACAAACTTCGCCGTTCGGCTGGCGAGATTTACCACCTTACCGACGAGGTCGGAGTTCACGCGAGCGACAAATTCCTCTAGGTTCAAATCTATGTCTTCGACTTTAGCCGAGAGTTTCGTGGCGTAATAGTAGCGTAGGTAGGACGGATTGAGATGTTCGAGATATTTAGCCGCGCGGATGAACGTTCCACGTGATTTAGACATTTTATCTCCATCGACAGTTAGGAAACCGTGGATATGCACTTTTTTCGGTAGGGCATAGCCTGCGGTCTTAAGCATGGCCGGCCAGAAGAGGGTATGGAAGTATTGGATGTCCTTGCCGATAAAATGGTGGATTTCGGTCTTTTCGCTTTTCCACCAGTCAGCAAGGGTTTCGCCGTTTTGATCGCACCACTCTTTGGTAGTGCCGATGTATCCGATCGGGGCGTCGAACCAGACATACCAGTAATTGCCAGGGGAGTCTGAGATCTCAAAGCCGAAATAGGGGGCAGGACGAGAGACGTCCCAGTCTTTTAGCGGCTCAGCCAGGAAGAAGTTTTTTAGGTAGTTCGCACTTTCGGCTGGCAGGCTTCCGGATTGTGTCCATTCCTCCAGGAAACCATGGAGTTGCTCAATTTGGACGAAGAGGTGTTTAGCTGATCGGATTTCCGGTCGCGTCCCCGACAACGTGCTGACGGGGTCGATCAACTCAACTGGTGAGTAGGTAGCGCCGCAAGAGTCGCAGTTATCTCCGGGTTGATCTGGGCTGTTGCATTTAGGGCAAGTGCCGCGGACAAAGCGATCTGCGAGGAAGAGGCCTTTTTCGACATCGTAGAGCTGCTCCACCTCTTCCTCTACGACCATGTTGGCCTCGCGCAGGGCGGCCCAGATTTCATGGCAGATCTTGCGAGAAGCATCACTATTGGTGCTACCGTAGTGGTCAAACTCTATTCCGAAATCAGCGAAATCCTTCTGGTGGGATTCGCTCATTTCTGCGATCAGCTCCTCCTCCGAGCGGCATTCATTCTGAGCGCGCAAGGATATAGCTGTGCCATGAGTGTCATCTGCGCATAGGTAGATGCAGCGGTTTCCCTGCAGCTTCTGGTAGCGCACCCAAATATCTGTCTGCAGATACTCCACCAAGTGGCCAAGATGGATCGGGCCATTCGCATAGGGGAGAGCGGATGTGACGAGCAGATTTCGCATGGGAGAGGGGACCATGTTTTGCCTATTTTGCAACGCTGCTTCACGAAAAACGGAGTGCGGGACGCAGAGCTTGTAAAGTTTGTGCTAAGTAGCTCTCGCCGAAGAGGTTGAGATGATTGAGGAGGTGGTAGACCTTGTAGGTTTCCATGACATCCTCTGCCGGGCGAGGGTAGGGCTTGGAGACTCCTTTATAAAAGGCGCTGTCGAATCCTCCGAACAACTCTGAGATGGCGAGATCTGCCCACGGATCTCCGTAATAGCATGCGGGGTCGAAGATGACAGCCTGGCCGTCTTCCGTGATACCAGCATTTCCGCTCCAGAGGTCACCATGCAGAAGGCAGGAGGGTGGATCCGGGCGTTGATCAGTTAGCAGGTGATACACGCCACGAACGAGGCTTTCTGCTGGCGGCAAATCAAACCCTCGGTCATGTGCCCATTCCACTTGCTTCCTGATTCGACGGTTGGCGAAGAACTCGACCCAGGATGAGGTAGGCGTGTTACCCTGAGGGCTGGCGCCGATGAAGTTGTCTGAAGGGAATCCATAAGCCGAGAAGATGCTCTCAGTAGCCTGATAGAGCTGGGCCATCGCGGTGCCGAGCACGCCTGTGTGATTTGATGACATGGGCAGCCATTCCAGCGCTAGAGCGTGGAAGCCGCCGGGTAACTCTGCGAAACCCTGAACCGCCGGGATCTTCAGATTTGGCACGGGGTGAGATCTCAGGGTATTCAGAGATTCACGCTCTGCCGAGAGCAGATGAGCCCTTCCTTCGGCGGCAAGTTTGATAAAGAGTGAGGACGGTTTGCCCCGGTTCACCCAATTGGCTTGAAAAGAAGAATGGATGCAGCCACCGCTAACTTGAGAAAAAGAAAAGCAATCTGCAGAACAGTCAGAGAGGTCGGCGAGCCAAGAACGAAGCGCTCCATTTATCCCTGGGGAAAACTCCATTAGACACTCAGCTTTTGCCGGCATGTGTTGAGGAACTTCTCGGCTCCGTCCGTCACCAAATTTAACTCCTCCTCGAATCCTTCATCTCCGCCGTAGTAGGGGTCTGGGACTTCTTCGTGAGGGAAGTTCTCGCAATACTCACAGAAGAGCTGCAGTTTGGCCGTCGGATTCTCCACTTGGTTACGAATCTGCTGTAAATCGGACAGGTTGCTTCTGTCCATGGCCAGGATGTAGTGGAAGCGCGAGAAATCCTCCAGCTCCACGGGGCGTGACTGACCAGTCATTACGATCCCCCTGGCTTTCGCCGCGCGGATCATACGCTGATCGGGGCCTTTCCCACGATGAAAATCAATGGTGCCAGCTGAATCGATTTCAAAATGTTCGCTGAGTCCGGCCTTCTCTACGAGGTGGCGAAAAACATTATCTGCTGCTGGCGACCGGCAAATATTTCCAAGACAGACAAAGAGCACTCGAATGGGGGAAGTTTCGTGGGCGGGCATGGGGAAAGAAAGCAGGAGCATCGCCTTCTCTGCAAGGAAGAATCGGGGGGAGTTCTCGTGCCTGTGGCTGCTCTTTCTGCTTGCGGGGAGAGCTGTGCTTGTGCGATAGCAGAGGCGGTCCCTTATTTGTGTTTACTTACTATGGAAGAAACAAGCTCACAGCCGACTCCGGCTCAGGAAAACTCTCACGACGTCCCGACAGCCGTTTCTCCGGAGATGAGCGGAGATCCCGTCGTTCAGCGCTCTATCGATGTGCTTAGTCGAGCAAAGGCGGAAGTGGCAAAAGTCATCGTTGGTCAGGAGAAAGTCGTCGATTATGCCCTTATGGCGATCTTCACCGGCAACCACTTGCTTATCGAAGGTGTCCCAGGAGTAGCCAAGACGCTGCTTGTGCGCACGTTGGCCAAGGTTCTAGGCAGTGATTTCGGACGGATCCAATTTACTCCAGATCTCATGCCCTCTGACATTACCGGCACCAACATTTTTGATCTGAAGCAGAATCAGTTCAATTTCGTGCCAGGGCCTCTCTTCACGTCCTTCCTTCTCGCTGATGAGATCAATCGAGCGCCGGCTAAGACGCAGTCAGCCTTGCTCCAAGCCATGCAGGAGCGGCAAGTGACCATCGATGGGGTTACCCATGAGCTGGCGAGTGATTTTACTGTTTTCGCCACCCAGAACCCGATTGAATATGAGGGCACCTATCCGCTTCCAGAGGCTCAGAAAGACCGCTTTCTGCTGCGAGCGGTGATGGACTATCCCACAGAGCAAGAGGAACTCACCCTCGCAAATCGTCTGCTCGGTCCGGAGAGTCCAGAGGCAACGGTAGAAAGCGATGAGGTGCAGGCAGTCCTTACTCAAGCTGACATAGCAGCTTATCGTGAAAGTCTACAAAAAGTCACGGTGCGGGATGAACTGGTGCAATATGTCGTGCATGTTGTGCGCAAAAGCCGCGAACTAGAGAGCATCCAGACTGGTGCTGGCCCGCGGGCGACAAAAGCCCTCCTCGAGTCTAGTCGTGCTCAAGCCGCGCTGGCAGGTCGCGACTACGTGACCCCCGATGATGTGCGCGACATGGCTATCCCAGTGCTGCACCATCGCATCTCTCTGCGACCCGAATTTGAGATTGAGGGGGTGACGCTGGAAGAGGCCATCGGCTCTATCTTGAGCCAGGTGCCTGTGCCGCGCTAGGTAGAACGGGTTGCCTAATTTTTTTCATGACGCGACGGGTCCCCAGTCGACGACTCTTGTCACTAGCATTTCTGCTGGTGCTGCCAGGTGTGATCCTGTGTGTCTGGGCGGCGAGTGCGGGCTATTTTCTGATCGGAGCCTTAATGCTCTCGATTTTTGTGGTTTTGAGCCTGTTTGATTTCCTGTTGAGCCGGCATTGTTTGGACGGAGTAGAGTTTCACCTGCCACAAACGATACGCGGCACCCGCGGCGCAGAGCAAGAACTGCGGGTGGAATGCTGCAACCTCAGTAGGGGACCGTTAGCGGTCATCCGGTTTGGTCTGGAGCTCGGACAGAATCTGCGCGCCGCTGGTGATCGAATCGTCGAGTGGCCGACTTTGCAGTCAGGGGAGAAAGCCTCTAGCACATATCCTATCATAGGGTTGCGTAGAGGCACGCACGTGATTTCAGCTGTGCATTTCGAGACCGTCTCTCGCTGGCGCTTGTGGCTGGTTCGCTCCTCTGCGGCTTCCCATGTTACGGTGCACGTGTATCCTGACTTGGCGCCCGAACGCAAACGTTTGTCCTCGAAGTTCCTTGTTCGTGGGGCAGACGGAGCCCGCATCCTCCGTCAACAGGGGAAGGGGCGAGACTTCGAGCAACTGCGAGAATATCAGACAGGTGATGAGTTCTCCGATATTGATTGGAAAGCCACCGCGCGCCGACGTGAACCGGTAACGAGAACCTATCAGATCGAAAAAACACAGGAAGTCTACGTCATTATAGACCACTCACGAGGTAGTGCACGCGAGCTGCGAGAGCCTGTCGAGGGAAGTTTCTCTGAGGATTGGCTTTATTCCGAAACGGGACAGGGCGGTGAATACCTGATCACTACTCAGCTTGAGAAGTTTTTGCAGAGCGCCATGCTTCTTGGTGCGATTGCTGAGCGACAGGGCGATCAGTTTGGCTGCCTCACTTTTTCGGACAGAGTCAGTCATTTCATCCGAGCCAAGGGAGGTATGTCCCACTTTCATCTCATTCGTGATGCCATCGTAGCTCTGCAGGCGAGGAAGGTCGCTCCTGACTTTCAGGAAGCTACAGTGCAGCTGGCTACCCACCTTCGCAGTCGATCGCTCTTGGTATTTTTACTCGATCTAACGGATCCCCTGACTGCTGAACAGTTCTGTGAATCGATAGCGCTACTCAGCAAGCGACATCTCGTTGTTGTTGTCATGATTCGTCCCGACGGTGCTTTTCCTGCGTTTTCTAGCGACGTAGAAATTGAGACATTAGATGATGGCTATGAGCAGCTAGCGGGGCACTTAAAATGGAAAGAACTCAACAAGACGGCAGCCCAACTTAAACGTCTTGGAGTCGACATGATTATGGCGTCACACGAGGGATTGGTGGGCGAGGTGATCGCGCAGTATTTTGATGCTAAGGAAAGACAGCGGATTTGAAGGACAAAAAGAGGCACGGTCTAAGAACCAAGTGAAAACCTCCTATCGCTCGGTAAAAGTTGGCGGCCGAAGGTCTCGACGAACTGACGAAAACCTTCCGATTTGCAGCCATTTACGACAGGGTTCTTCGAGCACCCCGCAGGATCCGAAGAAATCCTCTGTATTCCGTATCGTTGGGGCTTTGTAGTTGGATGGCGAAACGAGTGCTAGAGCCACCAGCGATAGAGATTTGTCAGCTTATTGTTTTTTCCCAAAGATGAGTCGTCCGAGCTCGCCTAATATTCCGCCATTTTGCTGCTGTGCTGGCTTTCGCTGCTGCTGCGTTGAAGGAGACACCCCCTGCTGTGATGGGTTTGTTAGCGCGGGATACGGATCGCTTCCATCTCCAGGATAGGCGATAGGGGCAC
>JAHDIL010000067.1 GCA_020630835.1 Verrucomicrobiota bacterium | reverse complement strand
ATGGGCCGCCAGAATCTTTCTGACCAGAGACCAGCCATTGGCATGAAAGCTATCAGAGGGATAGCCGATCAACACATCCCCCACCTCGATAACGGAGGGGTCGATCAAATTGGGTTTTTCGGCGGCTCCCACACAAAAGCCACTGAGTTCGATCACTCCATCAGGAACGATCCCGGGCATCTCTGCCGTTTCCCCGCCAGCGAGAATGCAGTCGCAGTCCTCCAAATACTCTGCCATGCCTCCGATAAGGCGCTTGATCTTAGCCTTATCAATCGCGCCGATACCCACATAATCGAGAAAGAGCAAAGGATCACCACCCGTCGTTAGGATATCATTCACACTCATCGCCACCAGATCCTTGCCAGCAATCTCGAGCTGGTCGTGCTCGAGTAGGAGCTCCAGCTTTGTTCCGACCCCATCACATCCTGTAACAATGACCGGTTCCTTGTAATCACTAAGATCGTAACTCGCAGCAAAGAGCCCAAAGGCTTGCATGAGGGAGCGCTTTCCCTCCGTCCGCTGTCGCAGATCCCCGATGTCTCCGACTAGGGCGGCTGCTTCTTTGATATCAACACCGGACGACTTATAGGTAAACTCTTCGCTCATGAAATGGGACGCAAGGTCGAGTCGAATCTGTTTCAAAACAAGCACTTGTCCAGCGGATAGTTGGGAAAGGCTCCCAGTCCCTCATTCCCACGGGAATCTGAGGCATTTACGAAAAGGGATTTCAGACGGAGATACAGCTGCGTAGAAGCGGCTATCACACTCTCGTCGGAGAATCAGGGCTTTTACAAAGCTACTAGAGGCCAATTGTCGCCAGCCGAAAGCCTAGTTCAAGGTCGCGAGACCAAGCATCAGCATACCAGATCTTCGCATGGAACCTTCAAGCGACGCACACAAGGGAACACAATCTCGCTTGCGACCCATATCGCCACTATCGATAGGCGCTCATCTGCTCGCTTAAAGAGCACTGGAGCTAGCGTAGCTTGCTTGTCATAACGGATGCGACGAAAGATGCCTGCTCAGCCCATAGAGACGGCCTCGCATGCCGTTTTTGTTCATTTGCCGATGGCGTCCCAGTAACCTTCCTTCTCCAAATAGGGCGCCCTCACTCAGTTGGATTCTGGCAGTCCTTCGTTCATCTTTGTTCAGCCCTATCGACAGGGAACTTGAACCCTTTTTGGTTTCAGTGCATGCTGAGTATACACAAGGCGGACAAGTGGCTACTCGATTCGGATCGGCATACACTTTTTACTGCAACACTTACCCCTCTTTCAGAGTTGTGCTCTTCCAGTAGCCGCAGCCAGACGTCAAACGTCAGTCAAGAAGATGAGAAAAAAGAAGTATTTGTCTATCGCAATGGGGTTCTGCCTGGCCGCAATTGGTATAGCGATGATCTCCAGCTACCAAAAATCAATTAGAGTCGCTCTGGACACCTACGAACATGAGCTGGGCATTCCGCCCGACAGAGGCCCTGTAATGCATCTTGCTGAGTCGCCAGCGGCTGCTCAGAAGCAGACAAAGCCTCTTTGGTTCTGCCTTACTGGATTCGGAATCAGTTTCGCAGGCTTCTGGGTCACGTTTTCACCGCGCAGAAATCGCGAACTAAAGAGCAGCTAACAAAACGTCGGCCTCAACGTTCGACATGCCTTAGAAGAGAAAATTCATAACGAGTCAACCATCACCCCAAAAATCGGAGCTCGCTCTTGGTCAAGCGTGAGCCAAATCGACCTGCAATCGAACAATGAAACTCGAACCAAAAATTATTGCCGAAGGCTGGTATGACCTTCATGCATCGAAGCTCACAAAAACAGAAAGAGCTTTGGGAGCGTGGGCAGAAGAAGCACTAAAAGAAGCCATTTATCATGATGGCGAATACGCATTCGAGATTATCTCAGCGATCCATGAACTTGACTCGGAACATAAGTGTATTGAGAGCTTCTCAGCAGGCCCTATAGAAGATTTACTTACTTACCAAGGCTCGGCCGCCATTGAGTTAGTGGAAAAAAAGGCCAAACAAGACTCTTCATTTGCACATGTCCTAGGCGGAGTATGGCAGAACTCCATGACAGATTCTATTTGGGATAGAGTAAAAAAAGCTCGTAAAGTCGAAGGTTGGGCAGATGCACGAAATTAAGAAAAAAGCGAACAAGGCCGGCAGAGGCAATTCTCTCGCTGCGTTCTTTCATGCATCACCGCCGACGTTCGCCACAGGATCCTCCCCCTTCACTACTCAATAGTTGCTTTACTCGTCGGCCTTGCCTTAGGCTGGGCAATATGGGGGCGCTCTCAACAAGCGCGCTCAGCCGTCTATCATTGGAACAAGGTTTTCGAGTATCGCGATTTTGTCGAGAATCCGGACAACTACGAGATAGAAGGGCAGTTTTCCGTAGCTACCCGAATACCTGATGTTACCGCCAATCTCGCGGCATTGGTGTCAATGAACGAACTGAATCGCCAAGAAGTCATTATTCCAGGGCTTCCTAATCAACGAGAGCATATCCTGTCATGGATGGAGTTTTGCAAACATCCAGGAGTCATTGAAGGAACTGGGCCTGGTTATTATCAAAAGGGTGAGATTCCGCTGATGTTCACGGTGTGGTATACCGATGCAGCTGAGGGCGCTCTCGCTGAATTCGTCGCTGCTCTTCAAGCAAAGGCAGCTCGGCTAGAAAATCAAAAAGACTAAGACTCAAAAGATCGCATTGTGTCTGACGAATGACAGAATCTTCCAGGACCGCCTCGAGCGATCTGTGGAAGAAGAGAAGGCTGAGCTTCGAAGGCGCTAGGCCGGACTCGAAGAAGAATAAACAAAGGCGGATCGAGTCTCCGTGACTGACTCTCGCCAGCCACCGCGCCCCAAACATGACAGCTTTGTCATGAAAGCTGTCATGGGTTTGTTATTTTCATGAGTCATAAAGTTTTTATGACGAAATTCGCGACCTTATTCTCTCTCTCTTTTGTTGTCCTAACCACGGTATCGACAGCTCAACCGAAACGAGTTGATACGGAGGATGGGAAATCTCCCAATAACTTTCGAAAAGAGACTCGGCGCATGGGCGAGCTGGAGCCAAAGAATGTGAAGCACGTCGGCGACATTGAAATGGGCTTACGCTCAATCGCATTCCCTAGCGAATTCAGAACGATCAATGGGACAGAAAACAATCTGGAACATCCTCACCGAGGGGCGTCTGATTCACTTTTTATACGGTTGGTGCCCAATCAATATGAGGATGGGATTGGCACACCGTCCGGAGCGGATCGTCCCAATGCTCGGGTCATCAGCAATGCGATCTCGGATCAAAGAGACCAGGTCAGGTTGCCAGAGAATCCAGCCACCGATATGCTCTGGCAATGGGGGCAGTTCTTAGATCACGACATCACCCTAACTCCGGTTTCAGATCCAGAGGAGCCCTTCCCTATTGAGGTCCCTGTCGGAGACCCTGACTTCGACCCTCAAGCAACAGGTGGAGTAGAGATCAGCATGGAGCGCTCTTTCTACGATGATGAGAACGGTGTGAGAGAACAAGTGAACGAGATCACGGCATACATTGATGCCTCTCAGGTTTACGGATCAAATCTGGAAATCGCTCGTGAACTACGAACACTCGATGGGACGGGCCAGTTGCTCACTAGCCCCGGTGATCTTCTTCCTTTCAACACGAATGGATTCCCAAATGCTCCGCGAGCCGATGCTCCGAATTTCTTTCTCGCGGGAGATTTCCGCTCGAATGAGCAGGTGGGATTGACCTCACTTCACACCCTCTTTGTGCGAGAGCACAACTATTGGGCCGGCGTTATAGCCAGATCCAATGAGGCATTAAACGGGGAACAAATCTACGAAATCGCGCGTTCAATTGTCGGGGCAGAGATGCAAATCATCACCTATGAAGAATTTCTCCCAACTCTGCTGGGACCCCGTGCTATCCCACGCTACAAAGGCTACCAAGCGGATGTCGATCCCGGAATCTCTAATGTGTTCGCGACAGCTGGCTATCGATTCGGCCATTCCATGCTATCGAGCCAACTGCTGCGACTAGATCGCCGGCTAAGGGAGACTGAAGGAGGGCATCTCGACTTAGCCAGCGCATTTTTTAATCCAAGCCTGCTGCAAGAGGAAGGCGGAATCGATCCGATCATTCGTGGCCTGATCTATCAACCCGCCCAAGAGATCGATACGTTCGTCGTAGACGATGTCAGAAACTTCCTTTTTGGACGACCAGGTGCCGGTGGTTTTGACCTAGCAGCCCTGAACATCCAACGAGGCCGAGACCACGGCCTGGGGAGTTACAATGACGTGAGAAGAGCATTCCAACTCCGCCCGGCACGGCGTTTCTCCGACATCACGCGCAATCGAGAGCTCCAGGAACGCTTGCGCGACGTGTATGAAACAGTGGAAATGGTCGACCCCTGGGTAGGCGCTCTCGCAGAAGATCACCTACGCGGAGCACGAGTTGGGGAGACTCTATTGGCAGTCCTGAGGGATCAATTTACCCGCCTGCGCGATGGAGACCGTTTTTGGTATGAGAACCATCTGAGCCCAGAGCTACAGCGCTTACTGCGGACACAGACACTTGCCAAAATCATCCGAAGAAACACGGCTATCAAACAAGAACTCCCCCGCTCTATTTGGCTAGCCTCTGATCGACGCTTCACACCGCAGGAAGAACCAAAATCGAAAGGCGCCAAAGCCCTCCCGAGAGACGCACGCAGAGGCGGACCGCGGCGATAGCAAGTCTTGCCATCTCGCCGCGCTTTCTCTATGAATAATGTATGAAAATTCTTGTTGTTGAGGACCAGCATCAAATCCGCTCCTTCGTGGTCAAAGGCCTGAAGGAGCAGTGTTTTTCTGTAGACGAAGCGGACAACGGTGACGAGGGCTACCTACTCACAAAAACGCAATCCTATGATGCGATCATCCTCGACATCATGCTTCCCGGTCGTGATGGCTTGAGCATTCTCAAGCAATTGCGCGCCCGCAAGGAGTCAACCCCGGTGATCCTGCTGACCGCACGCACCGAGCTAGACGAACGCCTAGAGGGATTAGCTTTGGGCGCAGACGACTATCTAACAAAACCTTTCTACATCGAGGAGTTGATCGCGCGCATTCATACGGTGACGCGTCGGTTCCGCGGGGAGCCTGACCATATTCTGACAGTCGCCAATCTATCGCTCAATCTCCTCGAACATCAGGTGCAACGAGGCGGCAAGGAGATCGCCCTATCGATGCGCGAGTTTTCACTATTAGAATACATGATGCGGAGCACCGGACGTGTGCTTAGCCGTATGCAGATGTGTGAGCATGTCTGGGGTTATCATTTCGACCCGTCGACTAACTTAGTCGATGTCTACATCCAGAGACTTCGGAAAAAAATCGATAAGGATTTCGATGAAAAGCTCATCCATACCGTTCGAGGACTGGGCTACAGGATCGGCAGCACGAGTTCCTGACTCTATTTCCAATTGATGAAAATCTTTCGTTCACTCAGATTCCGTCTCGCTATTCTGTCGACGACCATTTCTGGACTGGTTATTGTGACTCTTCTGTATTTCCTCTGGCGCGTTATCGTTAGCTCGATAGAGGCTGAGGCTGATCTGAAGATGAGTTCGCGCTTTGGCGCGATTCTTGATCAAGCACACCCCCGGATGAACGTGCAAGCTTTTCGACGAGATCTAACGGCAACTCTCAGTGAAGACCCTTCTGTCCTCCTCTATATCTACGACGGAATGAAGGACAAAATCCTTTTCCAATCCGATGCCGGCTCTGCTGATTGGATGGGAGATTTCCCACTTGCCTTGCCAGAAACTCTTTCGCCCCCTCATCCTCGAGCACCGCGCATCCCTACAGCACCTCCGGAACGGCTCCTAGGCGCTGCACCGGAGAATAAGGCCCCACCAAAACGGCCAAAAATTCCCCGAAACTTGCTAGAAGGATCCACCAACTACGCCGATTGGATATGGAAGGGTAAACCCTGGCGTGCGATGCAGATGAGCAGACAAGGCTTTCACCTCACGACGGCGGTCGAGCGTGGGCCAATCCTTGATCAACTGCAGCGCATCCGCTGGTTTTTACTGCTCTCAATCCCGGTAAGTTTAACCCTGATTGCTACGGTTGCTTGGTTTGTCGCGGACAGAGCCCTGCGCCCTATCCGCGAGCTCTCCGACACCGCTAGTCAAATAACCGCCAAGGGGTTAAATCACCGCTTACATGCAAGCGCTCATTCTGACCCAGAAATTACTGCCCTGACGGAGGTTTTGAATGCAATGATGAGACGCTTAGAGCGCAGCTTTCACTCGGCGAATCGCTTTAGCGCCGACGTCTCACATGAGTTACAAACACCTATTTCGATTTTACAACTGCAGGCGCGGCAGTTGGAAGAGGGGCTAACTTCAGATCCGCAAGCCGCTGAAACAGTCGGAATTATTCGCAGCGAGGTTCAAAGACTGAAGCAAATCACGCAAAGCCTCATGTTATTGAGCAGAGCCGACACGGGGACGCTGGCAAGGAACTTTCACCAGCTGGATTTGAGTAAAGAATTCCAAACGGCGGGAGAGGATTTCGAAATCTTGGCGCAAGCTGCTGAAATCAACTTCCACGCAGAGGCTGAGGAATCAATCATTGTGCTGGGCGATACGACATTGCTGCGGCAGATGATCACCAACCTGTTCAGCAACGCCCTGAAATACAATCACCCTGGCGGCTTCATCGAAGCACAGCTAAGGAAGGCAAAAGCGGAACAAACTGCCTACCTAACCATCAAAAACACAAGTGACCCAATCCCCATAAAGGACCAGCCACTCGTGTTCGAACGCTTTCACCGCGTGGACAAGAGCCGCTCGCGAAAGATCGATGGATTCGGCCTGGGCCTCTCGCTAACTCGGGAAATTGTCGAAGCTCATGGAGGAACGGTGACCTTACTAGCCTCTGACGAGAACGGCACAATCTTCGCCGTGACCCTGCCTTTGATGACCTAGACAGAGCTCACGAACCGCGTCGCACTCACTAAATTTCGGCGATCCTCAGTTGATCTTTGTCAGTGGCTCTCTTCATTGACGTCACTTCCGATCCTTTATGAGACGCTTCCGTTGGTTTTTATTTCACTTCTTACGCCGATTGCGAGCGTTTGTGAGCGAGAATGAAATCAACCCGCTCCCTATCCGAGGCAGCTTTTCCGGCTACAACACCAAGGGGCTCCGATCAGACGCTGCAGCGGGAATTAATGTAGCTCTGCTCGCTTTTCCTCAAGGGATGGCCTATGCGGCTATTGCTGATTTACCGATCCAGTTTGGTATCGTTTCCGGAGCGGTAGCGGCGCTAGTAGCGCCTCTATTTGCGGGCTCACGCCACACCATCTTGGGACCGACGAATGCGACAGCCTTTATGCTGTTCTCCAGCTTTGCCATCTTCGCGGGACCGGACAAGTTGTTTTATCTACCGATGCTGGTGCTTTTTGTCGGCATTCTGTTGGTTATTGGGGCTTTGGCACGAGTGGCCGAGCTTATCCAGTTTATTAGTCGATCTGTCATCGTAGGCTACATCACCGGAGCTGCAGTGCTCATCATGGCCAACCAGATGCGTCATGTGCTGGGTATCGAGCTGGATTTCAGCTCACAATCAGGAGCTAAAACCTTCTTCACGATTTTACAGGCTACTATTCAGGAGTTGCCGAATACTCAATGGCAACCGGTGGCGATAAGTGCCGGGACTCTTCTCGTTTACCTGCTGCTAAAAAGCTTCCTGCCAAAGTTGCCAGTATTCGCTCTCGCCCTTGTTTGCGCGGCAGGAGGCTACGCCCTACTCTCGCGGTATTTGGGATGGGAGGCTTCCACCTTCCAGGCATTTTCCCTGCAAGACCTCATCCCGAAGATGCCGACTTTCAGTAGGAACGGCTTCTTCTCTGATATAAGCTTGCTGGTTGGCACGGCCTTTTCGATCGCTTTTTTGGCTGCTCTAGAAAACTCAGTGATGTCGAAGACGCTCGCCAGCCGGGCAGGTGACCGACCAGATGTGAACCAAGACATGCTCAGCGTCGGCATGGCAAACCTAGCAGCATCTGTTACAGGAGGCATGCCGGCCTCGGGATCTTTGACCCGATCCGCTCTTAACTT
>JAHDIL010000066.1:7629-8114 GCA_020630835.1 Verrucomicrobiota bacterium | reverse complement strand
ATCTATCAGCAGGATGATCGCGATATCCGTAAGGAGCGTCGTCAAAAGAAGCTGGAGCCAGCGTTTTCCTTTATGATTCGCGTGCGGGTGCCCGGTGGGGTTTCTACCTCAGAGCAGTGGCTGGAGATGGACCGTATCGCTAAGGAGCACACCTCTGGGGCGATTAAGCTGACAACGCGTCAGGCCTTCCAGTTTCATGGTATCATTAAAAGCAACCTGAAGCAGTCGATGGTGGAGATCAATGATGCGCTTCTGGACACGCTAGCTGCCTGTGGCGACGTCAATCGTAACGTCATGTGTAACCCTAACCCGGATCAGAGTGAGGTTCATGCGGAGGCGCTACAGTTGGCCACTGAGATTTCTGATCACCTCTCTCCACGAACCAAGGCTTATCACGAGATCTGGCTCAATGATGTCAATGGAGAAAAAGTCCGTATTACGGAAACTCCGCCTCTTGTTGGCGAGGTCGCCACGAAAGAAGAACC
>JAHDIL010000066.1:0-7619 GCA_020630835.1 Verrucomicrobiota bacterium | reverse complement strand
CATATACGGAAAGCACTATCTTCCTCGTAAGTTTAAGACTGTGGTAGCAGTCCCTCCGAGTAATGACGTCGACATCTTCGCTCATGATCTTGGCTTTATCGCGGTTGTCGAGGGGGGTGAGAAGATCGTAGGTTATAACGTAACCGTTGGCGGTGGCATGGGAATGACGCATGGAAATGAGGACACTTTCCCTCGTCTTGCAGATCTGCTTGGGTTCTGCACGCCCGAGAAGGCGGTGGCGGTTGCAGAGGCGGTGGTCCGCGTGCAGCGCGACTTTGGTAATCGTGATGTGCGTGCTAATGCTCGTCTCAAATACACCATTGAAACCATGGGTATAGACGCTTTTCGCGCTGAAGTAGAGAAGCTTGTCGGGGAGAAAATGGGAGAGCCTCGCCCTTTTAAATTCGACCACAACGGTGATCGTTACGGGTGGATCGAGGACCATAAGGGAAACTTCCACTTCACGCTCTTCGTCGAGAATGGACGCGTCTACGACACGGATGATTATCAGCTGATGACGGGGCTCCGTGAGATAGCTAAGGTGCATACGGGTGACTTCCGCTTAACCGCGAACCAAAATGTCATTATCGCAGGTATTACTCCCGAGAAGAAGCAGGAGATCGAGACACTGCTGACGGAATACAAAATGATCGATGCGCATGAGCGCTCAGCTTTGCGATTGAACTCCATGGCCTGCGTGGCTTTACCGACGTGCACGCTCGCACTTGCCGAGTCTCAGCGCTACCTACCCGAGCTCGTTACTGAGATTGAGGAGACTCTGGAAGAGACTGGTCTGCGCCACGATGCGATCACGGTGCGAATGACTGGATGCCCAAATGGCTGTGCACGACCATACATAGCTGAGATTGGGTTTGTCGGGCGTGGTCCTGACAAATACAATCTATACCTCGGTGGCGGACATGCTGGCGACCGCTTGAGCAAGCTTTACGCCCCATCGGTGAAGGGTAGTGATGCTAAGCAGATCCTCGAACCTATCATTAAAGATTACGCTGAAAACCGCCAGGAAGGAGAGCATTTCGGTGACTTCACTATCCGAGCGGGGTATGTGAACGAAACGAAAGACGGTCGCGACTTTCACAAGGATCTCATCGAAAGAGAAGTCGCCGTTTAAGTGAATCGTCAGGAAAAATCCGTTACCCTATAATTCTCTATGAGTGATCAACCTATCACACCCTTACAGCCAGGGCAGCAGTCGCTGGCAGAACAGCTCGCCTCGTCTACTAGCGCTGACCAGGCTCTGTGGTTGTCTGGCTATTTTGCTGGGTTTTCTTTTGCGAGCAAAGGTGGCAGTGTCAGTGCGCCAGCCGTGGCTGCTCCTGCTGCAAAGCAGCCTATGCTTGTGCTCTATGGCACCGAAAGCGGGAATGCTGAGGCTTTGGCCGGGAAAGCAGCTAAGGCTGCGAATGCCTCGGGCTTTAAGGCCAAAGCGGTCAATATGGCCGACAGCAAACCTGAGGATTTGGCTAAAGCCGAGAATCTGCTCGTTGTTGTTAGCACCTGGGGCGAGGGCGACCCGCCGGACTCTGCTACGAGCTATTACGAGACTTTCATGGGCGATGGGATGGGCAAGCTAGAGGGACTCAGTTATTCTGTGTGCGCTCTAGGGGACACCAGTTACGAACATTTTTGTAAGATAGGGAAAGATGTCGATGCTCGTCTTTCGGCACTTGGGGCGAGTTGCGTAGCGGATCGTGTGGATTGCGATGTGGACTACGAAGAAGCATTTGATGGATGGTTAAAGACCTCTCTCGGCGCGTTCCCTCAGCAGAGCGCGACGGTAACGGCAGCGGGAGATGCCGCTGTCCTCGCAACCCCTACGGTAGTGGCTTATGATAAGAAAAACCCGTTTCCAGCGGAGGTGATCGAAAAGGTGCTTCTGAACGGAACTGGGTCGCAAAAAGAGGTTTACCATCTCGAGCTTTCTTTAGAAGGATCTGGACTAACATACGTGCCTGGCGACGCGCTGGGTGTTTATCCTGTCAATCGCGCAAAAGATCTAGAGGCAGTGCTGAAAGCAACTGGATTGAGCGCGAACGCTAAAGTGGGGGGCAAGACGTTGGCAGAGTCTCTGGAGACCGACTTTGATATCACCACGCTCAGTGCATCGGTGGCCAAAAAGTATCTGGCAATCACCAATGACGCGAGTCTTAAGACGGCCATGGAGGCTGATGGGGGTAAGTCATTTAAAGAATGGTGCCAGGGGCGCCAGCTTATTGACCTACTTGAGAGCTATCCCTTCACAGGTTGGAGTGCCGAGACCTTTTCTGGTATTCTCCGTAAACTCAATCCGCGGCTGTACTCAATAGCTAGCAGTATCAAACATCACGAAGAAGAAGTGCATTTGACGATCGCGGCTGTCCGTTACGAGACATTCGGGCGCGAACGTGAGGGGGTTGCCTCTTGCTATGTTGCTGATGATTTGAAGGCGGGAGATCGTGTCCGTATCTTCTTCCACACAAACAAGAATTTCCGACTCCCTGAAAATGGCGATACCCCGATCATCATGGTGGGGCCGGGCACAGGGATTGCGCCCTTCCGATCGTTTGTTGAGGAACGTGCAGCGAATGGGGACAAGGGTGATAATTGGTTAATCTTTGGCGACCAGCGTTATTCCTTCGACTTTCTCTATCAGCTAGAGTGGCAGGACTACCTGAGCGATGGCTTGTTGAACCGACTGGATGTAGCTTTCTCCCGTGATCAGAAAGAGAAGGTATACGTTCAGGACCGACTTCGGGAAAGTGGTGAACAAGTGTATGCTTGGCTGGAAAAAGGCGCCCACTTCTACGTATGTGGGGATGCTGCCTACATGGCGAAAGATGTCCACCAAGCCTTGCTCGATATTATTGCTGAGCAGGGAAATAAGAGTGCGGAAGAAGCTAAGGCTTATATCGATCAGCTGAAGAAAGACCGCCGCTATCAGCGCGACGTTTACTAGATTATCACTAGGCTTTCTGGCGCGTAATTTTTGGCCGTCTCTACTTTGTAAAGGAGGGAGCGGCGGTCGAAGTATCCTACGCTGCAGGAAAAGACGTCGGAGGCGTCATTGCGGCGGCATTTTTGGAAGAAAAAAGTGTCCAAATCTCTAGCCGTCTGACTTTAGTCCTCAAAGGCTTACTAGGGGACGTCCCTCCAGCCAACAAAATCTATTATCGTTTATGCAAACCCTCCTGATTGCTCTCGGGAGCTTCGTGCTCTATTTGGTCGCTTATCACACATACGGGAAATGGCTGTCCCGCCGTATTTTTAAGGTAAATCCCTGTAGGAAAACTCCAAGCCACGAGTTGAATGACGGTAAAGACTATGTGCCAACTAAACGTTCAGTCGTCTTTGGGCATCATTTCACCTCAATAGCGGGGACGGGGCCTATCGTTGGGCCCGCTCTAGCCGTTATCTGGGGATGGGTGCCTGCGCTAATTTGGGTGCTCTTAGGTTCGATTTTTATCGGTGCTGTCCATGATTTTGGATCTTTGATCGTGAGTCTACGGAATCGGGGGCAGACGGTTGGGGACGTAGCTGGGCGCCTGTTGAGTAAGCGAGCAAGGATTCTCTTTCTTCTTATCCTCTTCCTAGCCCTCACCATTGTGTTGGCGATTTTCGGGCTCGTCATCTCCGCGGTGTTTCGGATGTATCCAGCGTCTATTTTTCCCTGCCTCGTGCAAATACCGCTTGCCGTGGCGATTGGTTCCCTTCTTCACCGCCGCGGTGGGAATATCCTTATACCTTCCGTGGTTGCTCTCGGTGTTATGTATCTTACCGTGTTATACGGAAATGTCGGGGTGCTGGGAGAGCTGAATGCGTTTCTTGCTGGACTCCCGACTATGTCTTGGGTGGCCTTGCTTCTGGTATACAGCTATGTAGCTTCGGTTCTGCCTGTATGGATTCTCTTACAGCCTCGGGATTTTATTAATAGCCTACAGCTTCTCAGTGTAGTTGGGCTCATCGTTGTCGGCTTGGTGATCTGTGGTCTGTTTGGAGGCGCATATGAGCGCTTCTCCAGGGGCCGACCTCCCTGCGTTATCGATGAGTGCTCCTGCCGTCCGCTGGCAGCCGGAGGGGGCTCCGTGGATGTTTCCCTTTTTGTTTGTCACCATCGCCTGTGGGGCAGTTTCAGGATTTCACTGCCTTGTGTCGAGTGGCACTTCATCCAAGCAGCTTTCGTCTGAGGGGGATGCGCAGTTCGTCGGCTATGGCAGCATGCTCATGGAAGGCGGGCTCGCGGTATTGGTAATTATTGCTTGTGGCGCAGGTATAGGGCTGGGAATTCAAGGTGCAGAGGGGCTGCTGCTGTTCGGAGAGGCTGCTTACATGGCGCGTTATGAAAGCTGGGGCGCCGCCGCTGGTTTGGGGGCAAAAGTGGGCGCTTTCGTAGAGGGGTGTGCGAATTTCCTCCGTGCGTTAGGGCTATCTCCGGCATTTGCCGTGGCTTTAATGGGCGTATTTGTGGCGAGCTTTGCTGCCACAACTCTCGATACCGCCTGCCGTCTCCAGCGCTATGTTACGCAGGAATTAGGGGCGGTTTTACGCATCCCTGCTCTGCGAAATCAGCATGGAGCATCCCTTTTCGCAATATCCCTAGCTGGCATTGTTGCTGCAGCTCCCTATGCGGCGGGCTGGTCATGGGCGGAGGCAGGTAAAGGCGGGCTGCTTTTGTGGCCGCTTTTCGGTGCGACAAATCAGTTGCTAGGAGGGTTAGCCTTTTTGGTGATCGCTCTTTGGCTATGGAGGCGTTCTCTGCCGGTTTGGTTCTTAGCTCTCCCGCTCACGTTCATGCTGCTGTTACCGATGACAGCAATGGCGATTAATATTTTCGGCGCCAATGGCTACTTAGCTAAAGGGGACTGGATGCTGCTATCTTTTGGTTTGATCATTATCGCGCTAGAGCTGTGGATGATCGTTGAGGCCGTGCTTGTATGGCCTCGTGCAAAAGGGGTATTGGAAGACTTAGACGGTGAGGGCAACCCTGCATTGTAAAGCAGTCCCCTAGATTTTTCAGAGGGAGTGCGCCCTAATCCTTTATCAACGGCAGGGTTTGCAGCACTCTCTTTCGCAGCTCCTTACCGGGTTTAAACTTAACGATTGCTCGAGCGGGGATTTCTACCGTAGCCTCTGGTTTATTGGGGTTCCGGCCAATTCTTGGCTTTGTTTTGATTACATGGAAGCTTCCGAAATTGCGAAGAATGATCTCTTCATTGGAAGAAAGAGCGTTTGAGAGTTCATCGATCAGCGCGTTGATGGTGCTTGCCACGTCACTTTGTGTTAAGTCGGTCTTTTCGGCGATTCTCGCGACGAGCTCTCGTTTGGTGATTTTGGACATGGTGCGTTCGATTGGGTGAGGGGACGGGTATGCTGCGTTTTTATGCCGTTTTTCGCCCTACCCCTCCGCTTAGCAGGTAGTATGCCGAAATCGGATATTTGTGATTAAATTGGAAGCTTGATCGCAAGGCTGGTTTCGTATGGGTAGAATAAGTTATTTATGGTTCCGGATAAAGAGACGCTGAATTCGTTACGCGAGGCCCTCCTTTTGTGGTTCGATGGCGAGGGCCGCCGTTATCCCTGGCGAGATGATCGCAGTCCCTATTCCGTCCTCGTTTCTGAGTTTATGCTGCAGCAAACCAGAATCGCTACGGTCCTGGATCGTGGGTATTACACCAATTGGATGCGAGCTTTCCCTGATTGGGATGCTCTCGCGCAGGCACCCGAGCCAGATATTCTCAAAGCTTGGGAGGGGTTGGGTTATTATAACCGGGCACGCAATCTGCAAAAAACAGCGCAGGTGATCTCTGGGGAGAGGGATGGTATAGTGCCGAAGTGCAGAGCGGAGTGGCTCCAGATGCCGGGGGTCGGGGCATACACCGCAGCAGCTGTAGCCAGCATAGCCATGGGTGAGACTTGTGGCGTCGTCGATGGTAACGTGGAACGTGTGTTTGCGCGTTTTTTTTCCTATGACCAGCCGATTGCGACTCCAGCGTCGAAAAAGCTATTTCAGGATATCTCGGACCAACTGGTCTGTCCTGCCCGCCCGGGCGACTGGAATGCTGCCATCATGGAGTTAGGGCAGTTTGTGTGCACTCGGTCGAAGCCTCGTTGCTCTGATTGTCCACTCCAAGGTGGATGCCAAGCCCTCCGGAGAGGGGAGGTAGAGCGGTTACCTGTGAAGATTAAGAAGCCGGCCCCTGAAAGGAAGAGGGAGCAGGTTGGGCTTTGCCGGAAAGGCAATCTGGTTCTTTTTGTAAAAGAAACCTCATCACGGCGAAAGGGGCTGCTCAGGCTCCCTTCACTAGAAGAGCTAGGAATAGCCGAGGGAACCTGGGTGCAGGTCGATCATTTTGACTATGCTATTACCAAATATAAGGTCGACTTGGAGGTGTTTTGTCAAGGAACCCGGGAGTATGACCCTTCGGTGAACGAACCACCTTTTGATCAGGAAGAGCAATGCTGGATTGACCCTTTCCAGGCAGGTCGCGACTGGCCGGCTATGGGAGCGCCGTATAAAAAAGCCCTCCTGAGGCACCTGGAGCGGCAGCAGGAGATGTTTCCTGATATTCGCTAGCTGGGCATTTTACCGGCAAGTTCTCTCTTTTAGTTCTAGTCGCAATCCTGCGTTGCATCTCTTGTTTTGACTTGGTAAGCGAAGATCGTGATGCTAAATTAACCTCAAATTTATGTTGTCATGCGGGGCTTGGGAACCTAGCCTCAACTGTTAAGGGGCATTTTTGTGTTTTCTTAAAAAAATTACGACATTATGTGGAAGATTATTGCAGCTGTTGCCGCCCTTTTTATGCTAGGGGCAATTTTTGTGGGTTTTCGGAACCATGCCGTTGATCAAGAGCGTTTAGCAGAATTGGACCGTAGGAAGAACACACTCAAGCAGCGGGCCGATTCGATAGGCGCAGTGGAGGAAGAAATTGGTGAACGTGAAGCTGCTATTTTAAAGGTTGAGGATCAAACAGCGCGTATCCAGACTGAAAAAGTTGATCTTGAGGCTCAGCTCGTCCAAGTCAGTGCCAATTTAGAAACTCGGGAGGGAGAGTTAGACGCCTCGAGAAAGCAGGCTGAAAAGATTAAGGTGTTTGTAGCGGACTTACCGACCGTCCAGGGATTGCAGCGTGAGCAGACGCAAGTCGCCGTGATGATCGATGAGAAGGATATAGAAATCCAGGGTGTTCAGGGCGAAATTGCGACTCGGCAGGCCGCTCGGGATCGTGCGCAGAATGTTGCGGATGACCTTGTTGCCCTTCGTAAGGAGCAGCAGAGTGGAATCATCAGGGGTGGTTTTCGTTCTAGTGTAAGCAAAGCTTTTAACCAATGGGGGTTCGTTGTCTTTTCGGGGGGAGCAATTCTGGGATGACACACAACGCCGTTCTTGACGTGTATCGTGGGACGCAACCGATTTGTAAACTCGTTGTCACCTCATTTGAGGCGGGCAAGACTATTGCCGATATTGTGGCCGGATCTCTAGCTCCAGGTCAGATCGTCCAAGTGGGCGATACGGTTATTCAACATGCGGGGTCTTTTGCGGCTTCTCCATCTTCAGCTTCAGCTCCAGTCGAAGCTGCGCCAACTGCGGCTCCAGCCAACGCCACAGCAGATCCTTTTGG
>JAHDIL010000065.1 GCA_020630835.1 Verrucomicrobiota bacterium | reverse complement strand
CCTACGAGGCGGAGCGGAAAGTATCCATTTTTGGGAGCGCACGCACTCAGCCGCATGAAAAGGAGTATCAGACTGCCTTGCGATTTGCCGAGCGCATCCGCGACAAAGGCTATATGGTGATCACGGGAGCGGGTCCCGGGATTATGCAGGCTGGGCACGAGGGTGCCGGACGCGAGGGCAGTTTTGGCCTCAATATCAAGCTCCCGTTTGAGCAGGGCGCTAATCCAACGATTGATGGTGACAATAAACTCGTCAATTTTAACTACTTTTTCACCCGCAAGCTCTCTTTTGTAAAAGAGAGTGATGCCATCGTCGGCATGCCCGGTGGGTTCGGCACTATGGATGAGCTTTTCGAGGTGCTCACCCTCATCCAGACAGGGAAGGCGCAGGTCGTGCCCATTGTGCTGTTAGATGCTCCTGGCGGCACCTATTGGAAGACTTGGCTCCAGTTTGTGCAGGATCACCTTTTCCGGTTGGGGCTGATCTCCTATGAGGACTTCAATTTGTTTATTCTCACCTCGGATATCGAGGAGGCTGTGGAGGAGGTGGATCGATTCTACAGAAATTTCCACAGTTACCGTTATGTGGGTAAAGAGCTCGCCATTCGCGTCAAAAATCCGGTGACTGACCAATTGCTCAAGGTCTTAAATCACGACTTCATCGATCTTCTCGAGAGCGGTGAATACAGGGTCTCCAAAGCACTTGCTGACGAAGCGAATGAGCCGGAGTTGGCTGACTTGCCGCGTATCATCTGTCACAAAAAACGCGGAATGGCTGGACGATTCCGCGAGATGATCAACGTCATCAATCAACATTAGGTCTATTTGATGCCCGATCTTAGTTTCGAGCGCGGCTTGCGGGAGGAGGGTTTCGCCCGCATCGCTGGGATCGATGAGGCAGGGCGGGGGCCTCTTGCTGGTCCGGTATCGGCTGCCGCTGTCATCCTGCCTGATGGCTTTAAGCATCCGGTCTTGACGGATTCCAAGAAGCTCACGGAGAAACAACGAGAGCGCCTCTATGCAGAGTTAACCTCTCAGCCTGATATCGTTTGGGCGTCCTATCATGTCTCGCCGGCGAAAATTGATGAAATTAATATCCTTCAGGCCACCTATTTGGGAATGCGGGAGAGCTTCCTCAAGTTGTCGCCAAGCGCGGAGATCGCTCTGATCGATGGGAAGCCAGTAACAGGATTTCCTGCGCCACATCGCGCTGTGGTTAAGGGGGATTCCCTCTCCCTGAGTATCGCTGCCGCCAGTATTATTGCCAAGGTCGAGCGGGATCGTATGATGCTGGCTTACGAGGATGAGTTCCCCGGTTACGGCTTTGCAAAGCATAAAGGTTACGGCACGAAGGCGCATCGGGAGGCGATTACCCAGCTCGGACCGTGTCCTATTCACCGTCGCAGTTTCGCTCCCATAGCGCAGATGGTCGGTTTCACGCGCGCGTAGACCTGGGGAGGATCGATAGGCAGATGGACTGGGCAAAGCGATTTCATCACCGCTGGATACGGCGAACCCTGGATCGGACGTGGGAGCGCCAGCGCGACAGCAATATCTCCAGTGGCGACTGGAGTCGCCTGATTGGCGAGGCTGGGGAGCAATGCGTGGAGTCCTACCTCTGGCGTTCGAAAAAGCGGGTGCTCTATCGAAATTTTCAACCCCGCTATGGGGGTGAGATAGACATCGTCTTTAGAGACGGTGAGATCCTTGTATTTGGTGAGGTTAAGACGCGTAGTGTGCGATCGGAATATCGACCGAAAAGTGCGGTCGACGGGAAGAAACGTCAGCTGATGCGGCGGGGTGCGAGAGCCTGGCTCCGTATGTTAGAAAGCCCGCAGCGCGTGCCTTTTCGCTTCGATATTTTTGAGGTTTGGCTTGTCAAAGGATCGCGTCCTGAGATTAACCACATCGAGCAAGCCTTCCCAATGAACGAAAGGCAAGGTTGAGCAAGCTTTCGCGCGGCTTTCTAAACTTTCTAACTTTGTCGGGGGAATTTTAAAAATACTAGAACCTCGCGGTTGACAAGGGCGCGGCACTCGTCTACATGTCCGGCCCGTTTTTGGGGACGCCAGCTCAGGCTGGATATCACTTTCGAAACAGTAAAAATCAAATGGCAACGGTAGAAGTAATTTTACGTGATAAGATCGACGGTCTCGGTGCAGAGGCTGACGTAGTAAAAGTGCGTCGTGGATACGCTCGCAACTTCCTCCTCCCACAAGGTAAGGCTTACGAGGCGACTAAGGGTAACTTGCGCCATGTCTCTCACCTAGAGGAAATCCGTGCTAAGCGCGAAGCTCAAGAACTTGCCGATGCCGAGAATGCCGCGGCCAAGATTAAGAAGCTGCGTCTCTCAACAGAACTGGCGATTGGTCAGGGTGGTAAAGCCTTCGGCTCTGTGACTACCGCTGATATCGCTGAGATGATCAAGGATAAGACCAAGATCGAGCTCGATCGCCACCAGCTCGTTATTGGCGGTCCCATTAAAACGACAGGCCGCCACGATATCGAGGTGAAACTCCACGCTGACGTCCCATGCTCCATCACGATCAACGTGAAGGCTGCTGATGAGGACGAGGAAGAAGGCGAAGAAGAGGAAGCTTAATCGTCCTGATCTACCCGAACGATTCCAAGACCTTTCTAAGGCGATTCGGATTTCCGATCGCCTTTTTTTGTCGCCCGGTGGCGGGTTTTTTCAGATTCCTGTTTCTAATCGGTCGCTAGAAGGTAAAATGCCGACCGGCTCTAGTCGAGATGCCCCGGACCACTTTACTAGCTATGGATGAAGCCATGACAGCAGCGCCTCCGCAGGAGTTCTCGGACAGAGACTCTCTCCGAGGCGACGGAAAGCGTAAAAAAGGTAGCCCCAAAGGGAAGGCCGATGAGGCCCTGCGCTCTATGCCAGTTAATTCGGATGCGGAGCGAGCCGTGCTGAGTTGTCTGCTGCAGGATCCCGTCAATATGATCCCGCGCGCCATCGAGACGATGCAGCCGGATTTCTTCTATATCCCCTCACATAAGACGCTCTACACCGTTCTTCTCGACCTCTATAAGAATCGTAAGGGTGGGGCTCTCGATCTCGTGGTCGTCAATACTGAGCTGGCCGACAAAGAGCTGCTCGATGCCGTGGGTGGCGCGAAATCGGTTGCCGAGTTGCTAAACGAGGTGCCGACGACAGCGTTGTTTGATGACTACATGGAGTTCCTCAAAGAGAAGTTCATACTGCGCCGTGTTATTTCAGACTGCACGCATTGCGTGTCGGGCGCTTATGAGAACGCTGAGCCTCCTGCTGTCTTTCTCGACTCTGTAGAGAAAAAGATCCTCTCGATTCGAAATGAGACGGAGCGTGAGAACAATATCGATGATATGCGCTCGTGTGTAAGCCGCGTCCTGGATCAGATAGACCAGGCTTATAACGGGAAGGGAGCTGCGGGTTTGAAGACCGGTTTCCATGATCTCGATGACATGACGAATGGTTTTTTCGGTGGAGAAATGATCATCGTCGCAGCCCGTCCCTCGATGGGTAAGACATCGTTTGTCATGAACATCGTGGAAAACATTTCGGTGCGGAAAGACAACCCTATTCCTGTTGCTGTATTTAGCCTAGAAATGAGCAGTGAATCACTGGTGCAGCGTGTTCTCTGTTCACGCGCGAAAGTGAAGATGTCGGCCATTCGGGGTGGTATGCTATCAAAGTCTGACTTCCCGAAACTCATGGTTGAGGCACAGGCCCTGGCGAATGCTCCCATCTTCATTGATGATACCCCCGGTCTGAGTATTGGAGAGTTGCAGGCGAAGGCGCGCCGCCTTAAGAAAGAATCTGACATTCAGCTTATTGCCATTGACTACTTGCAGCTCTTGAAGGCACCTGATGTCGCCCGCCGTGACGGTCGTGAGAAGGAGGTTGCTGAAATCTCTGGCGGTTTGAAGTCGATAGCCAAGGAGTTGAACATTCCCATCATCGTCCTAGCGCAGCTCAACCGGAACCCTGACTCTCGTGGGGGTAAGCCACGGATGAGTGATTTGCGTGAGTCTGGGTCGATCGAGCAGGATGCAGACTTGGTCGGGCTACTCATGCGATCTGAGGTCTATGCTGACGATGAAGATGATCGTGAAGAGAAATCAGGTGAAGCCGAGTTCATCATCGCTAAACAGCGTAATGGTCCGACTGGTGAGGTGCCGCTGGTGTTCCACAAGGAATACATGCGTTTCGACAATAGGGCCAAGGGAGAAGAACCCTAACGCTGTCGCATGTTTGATCAGCCTGTTATCCGTGTGCAGGGCGCACGACAGCATAATCTCAAGGGGTTCGATCTTGAGATCCCACGAAATAAGCTGGTCGTCATTACAGGAGTGTCAGGATCTGGAAAATCCTCGCTGGCTTTTGACACGATTTACGCTGAAGGGCAACGTCGCTACGTAGAGAGCCTTTCTGCCTATGCTAGGCAATTTCTAGATCAGTTAGAAAAACCAGATGTCGACTTTATCGAAGGGTTGACACCGGCTATCGCTATTGAGCAGCGGACCACAGCGTCGAATCCACGCTCTACCATTGCAACGACGACTGAGATCTACGACTACTTGCGTATCCTTTACGCAGCTCTCGGCCAACCGCACGATCCTGATACTGGCGTGCCATTGGTGCGTCATACCGTAGAGGACGTCGTGCAACTGGTGGAGAGTTTCCCGGAGCGCACGCGCTTGATGATTGGTGTGCCGGTTCCGGTGCCTGCTGGGCAGAGTCTTGAGGAGACTCTGGAACGCTACCAGAATCTGGGATTTCTCCGCGTTCGCATCGATGGGGAGGTTTACGATGTCGATGATCGTTCCAGTCTCCCGTCGAGAGCGATGGAGCTTGAGGTAATCGTGGATCGATTGATCGTAAAGGAGGACATGCGCAGTCGGATAGCGGACTCCCTAGAGACGGGAAAAACCCTCTCAGAGGCTGCGGCGGCGCTCTTCGTGTGCACTCCTGATTCCGATAACTGGGAGCGGGTTGATTTCACTTTTGAATATACGAATCCCGAGACGGGATTTCATTTGCCGAAGCTCACTCCAAAGCACTTTTCGTTTAATAGTCACTTGGGAGCTTGTGATGTCTGCCAGGGTTTGGGAACGGAGTTGAAGCCAGACCCGAGCCTCATCGTGCCAGATTCTAGCAAGAGCCTTGCTGAGGGAGCTGTCAAAACCTGGTGGACAGGTTCAAAGAGTAAAAAGGGCTATCACCAGCGAGCTATTGAAGATCTTGGCAAGTCTTTTGGGGTGAATATGTCCGCACCTGTTAAAGATCTGCCGAACGAATTTAAGCGCTCTCTTATCTACGGTAACGACAGCTTCGAGGGTCTAGCCCCTCAGGCGCTCCGGCTGCTGGAGACGAGCAAGAGCGAGGTTACTAAGCGGAATGTGCGCCGCTTCATGTCAGCGCATCCCTGTGAGGCATGTGGAGGGAAGCGTCTGAAAGCGGAAATTCTCAGTATCACTATGCCCCATAAGGAGAAGGCCCTATCGATTCAGGCTTTTTGTGAACAAAGCATAGAGGATGCGATCGAGTGGCTGGAGGGAATAGATCTGCCTGCTTCAGCCGAGGTTTATGCGACAGAGTTGCTGTGTGAAGTGCGCAAGCGCCTGCGATTCCTCGAGCGTGTGGGGCTCGGTTACCTTTCTCTCGACCGCGAAAGTGGCAGTTTGTCTGGAGGGGAGAGTCAACGCATTCGTCTCGCCACCCAGCTTGGTGCAGGACTGGCTGGAGTTACCTATGTGCTGGACGAGCCTAGCATCGGCCTGCACCAGGCAGATAATGAGCGCTTGTTAGAGACTCTTATGGAGCTGCGTGATGCGGGGAATTCTGTGATCGTGGTTGAGCATGATGAGGATACCATGCGGGCTGCAGATTGGCTGATTGATATCGGTCCGGGAGCTGGTGAGCATGGGGGAGAGGTTCTCGCACAAGGCACGCCCGAGGATGTCGTGGCATCATCAGGAGCGATTACAGGTGCCTTCCTTTCTGGTCAGGAGAATATTGCGATCCCCGGCGAGCGGGAGATGAATGCTGATCGGCGCCACTTAAGTGTCCGAGGAGCACGCGAGAACAACTTGCAGGACGTCTCAGTAGATATCCCGCTCGGACAGTTTGTTTGTGTAACTGGGCCTTCTGGAAGTGGTAAGTCTACCTTGGTCGATACGATCCTTCGTCGTGTTTTGGCCCGGCATTTCCATAACGCCAAGGATCAACCGGGTGCGCATGATAGCGTGGAGGGGATGGAGGCACTTGATAAGGTCATTATCATTGATCAAAGTCCCATTGGACGTAGCCCGCGATCGAATCCCGCGACCTACGTTGGCTTGTTTAATCCCATTCGTGAGTTGTTCGCGCAGTTGCCGACCTCGCGAGCTCGTGGGTATGGTCCGGGGCGATTTAGTTTTAACGTGTCCGGAGGCCGTTGCGAAACTTGTCAGGGGGATGGTATGATCCGTATCGACATGCACTTTCTTAGTGATGTGTATGTAAAGTGCGATGTCTGTCAGGGTAAGCGTTACAATCATGAGACGCTAGATGTGAGTTATCGGGGGAAGAACATTTCTGACGTGCTCGATCTTACTGTGGACGAGGCGCTCGATTTCTTTCAACGCCATCCGAAAATTCGACAGAAACTGGCTGCCTTGCGCGATGTCGGCCTGGGTTACTTGCGTCTTGGTCAGCCTGCTACCCATCTCTCCGGTGGAGAGGCTCAGCGTATAAAGCTGGCAGCGGAGCTAGGTAAGTCAGCCACCGGGAAAACGCTCTATTTGCTGGATGAACCGACGACCGGTTTGCACTTTGTCGACGTGAAGGTCCTTCTAGATGTGCTCTACCGTTTGCGAGATCAGGGTAACTCCTTGCTCGTTATCGAGCATCATCTAGATGTTATTAAGTGCGCTGATTGGGTGGTCGATCTCGGTCCGGGTGGCGGTAAGCACGGAGGCCATGTCGTAGCCGAAGGACCCCCGGTTGAGATAGCGCGGCATCGGGACAGTGCTACGGGTCGCTATCTGAAGCGATACTTTCCCTAACGTTCTGCTTCAGCTTCGGCTTGGGCTTTGATCTTGTCCCAGGTCATGTTGTGGGCACTGGGCATGCCGGAGGCATCGAGATTCACGAGGACAATTTGTTCGACGCTGATGATGGAGTGATGGGTCATGACATTCCGAACGTCGCAGGCTAGGGTGATCGACGATCTTCCGAGTTTGACAGTTTGCATCCCTATCTCGATGATATCCCCTGTCCGCGCCGAAGAGCGAAAATTGATTTCCGACATGAGTTTTGTGACAATGTAAGAGGACTTCAGAAGCGCGATCGCGAAAATGGCAGCCTCTTCATCAATCCACTTCAGGAGAACGCCTCCAAAAAGAGTGCCGTTAGAATTAAGATCCTCTGGCTTTATCCACTTACGGGAAAGGTATTTCATAGCTATGACAAACCTTTGCCTGGCTTTTGCCTTTCGCACGGCAAAGCTTGTGCCGGAATCAACGGCCTTTTACGCGGAGGCCGGAACCTCTGGCGAGTGCGGGTAGTTTGTCTGCGTAAAAGCTTTCGCCACGAATGCCCAGAAACTGATCAAGCCATAGCTCAAACCGAGGACGACGCCGGTGTCGATGATGCCTACCCAAACCGGGTCGGGAATGAGGCGGATGAGTAATACGAGGATGAGAATCCCTAGTGTTAGGGAGATGGAGACGATACGGGTCTTTTTCGTAGCAAAGAAATAGCCCATGCAGAAGGCGGGGGCGAGGGCTACGTGCAAGGGCCGGGGATTCTGGCTCAGGTAGCGAGCACGAGCTGCCGTGCGCGGGGAGAACTTTTTCTGGAATCCACGATACCCCTCTGCCACCAGCATAAAAAGGGCGAAACCGACGAGGGCGATCCATTGGACTAGGGTGAGCTCAGATTGTAGAGCAAAAAGGGCTTTTGGACTTAGTCGCACAATGGCGAATAACAAAAGCGCAGAAACGCCCGCGACACCCCAGATAGCACCAATTTTTCCCATGCCGCGAAGCAAGCACGAGCCGGAGAGCTTGTAAAGGCAGCGTTTTCCGCTCGCATTCGGTGTGCGGTCTCCTTACAGTAAAACGAGCAGCCCGCATGG
>JAHDIL010000064.1 GCA_020630835.1 Verrucomicrobiota bacterium | reverse complement strand
CGGATGTTTTGGGGGTCAGCATCTCTTCCAACAACGATTCACTCAACTGAGGCTGGCGCGCGCTTTTCGAGGTTGGTTGCCCATCTTCTTGACTGGGAGGATTATCGCTATCTTTCTGAACGTTTTTCTCGCTATCACCGCCACGCTTTTCGGCCTTTTCACGTGCGACATCAGCTGCTGCCTGTCGGATCTCATTGGCAGTTTGCTCCCATGCATTCTTTGCACTCTGGCGCCGCCGCAGCTCCTCGAAATGAGCGGCGAGTGCTTCCATTTCCCGGCCAGCAGCTCTTCGAAGATCGCGAGCTATCTTACGGGCCGCATTCTCAACTCGTTCACCAAAAGGCTTGATCCTATCGTCAGGCTGGATCGCCTCAGAGCTGGCTCGAAACGACTCGACTAATCGCTCTGCATGGCCTGGCGTTAACTCGGCGAGACCTAGCACCTCTGCTAAACGGCTCGCTTCAACTGCGGCTCTTTGCGCATGGCGATATGAGACTGCATCTGCTAGCGGCGCCGTATCGCTGAACTTTTTCATCGCGGCCAAAAGCTCTGGCGACGCCCAGACCTCATCCGCAGAGGCAAGTTGATTCGCCAGCTGCTCGAGCGCGGCAGCCTGCTTCTCCGAAGCATCAAGAAATTGACCTAAACTCACAGAATCTGCGGCCTCAAACTCAGCGGCAAGTCGCTGCAAATCCTGCTGCACTGTATCGAGAGCGTCCTGTTCACTTTCATCTAAATTCAGCGGCTTGCTGAGCAAAGTCACTTGCTCGCCTGCCCTTTCTAGCGCTGGCTGGATCGTCAAAATTTGATCTTGAGAAATTGTGGTGTCTCGCAATGTAACCTTTGGTTTCGCAAGTGGTGACAATTGGAGAGCGAATAGAAAAATAGGCGCGAAAACCAACCACCAGCGCTTCGGCATAGGTAGCAAAAACACCAGCTCGGAGCGCACTCGATCAGCAACCTGAATCGATTGTCGTAGATGAGCAGCCAAACTAGGTGACGAGTTTCCATCACGCAGCAAATCCCAAGAAGAACCCAGCCGATCTTGCTGCTTTGCCAAACGGTCGAGTTGATACAACATCGCCCGCCGATTCTCAGTCAGACGCCACCCTCGCAGGAGGCAGGCGGCAAACCAGAAGGCTACACCAAATCCTAACCATCCCCACTCAATCAAAGGCCCACCCTCCATACGGCGGAATATAAACCAACCACCGAAGAGGAGAACCGTCACAAAAACCCAACTCGACTGAATGGCTTTTAGGAACCCTTGCAGGCACCGCCTTCGCGAGGCTGTTCGCGACAATTCGGTAAGGGTATCGGTAAAACCTGCGGTGTCCATGCTGCTCTATTACCTTAGTTCTGACCAGCCAAGGAATCCAACGCTATCACTCGTTCCATACGATGGCGCACCTCCGGGTCGGTGACTTCAGGCAACGCAGCGCTCAGAGCATGACGAGCCGGACGCCCCATAGTGATCAACCCCTCAGTAGCCGCCTCACGTTTCTGCCAATTATCATCGCCCAAAGCGTTAACATAGACCTCAAATTGTTCTTTCTCTTCCGCTGACAATGGTCGAGGACTTTTAGTCAATCTCTCTAAATCGGCAGTAGCCAGAGTTGCTGTTCCGTATTCGGTTTCGAGCTTCCAACTATATTGCTTAAGTGTCCCTCGCAGCACTGTTCCGTCCTCCAGTATCAGCTGGTGATCACCTGCCTTACCCAGCATCTCTATCTCTGCGATCTGATCGAGCTTAACCGCTATCTCCCCGGCGCTCATAGCCAAGGTAATCGTATGGGACTCTGACCCTGCTGCCTTGCCTAGCAGAACATCCCCGGCGCTTGTCTCGACTCTGTCGCCATCTGAAAGAAGCGAAGGCTGCCTCGGGTTTCGGAGAAAACTCAACTCAGAAACAGGTAAATCCACTTCTTTCCCCAAGATAGGAATAGAGCTCCGCAAAGAGCCCTCTAGGCTGTCCGATGTGATAGACATATCGTTGATGGTGGAGAGGGTGACAGCATCCCCGATCCTGTTGAAAGCGGTGACCTGATCGCCCGGTATGTTCAACATGCCGTAGGATCCCTTCACAGTAACCGAGCCATCACCACTGACCGCTTCAACTCGGAAGATCGAACCATCCGTGAGCTCAAACACCATCTCTTCTCGGTTCAGCTCATTCAGCGGCCGTAACTGGACGCTGAACGCATTCAGCGTGCCTAGATCTAAAGGCTTGACCCCATTCTGCGGAGAGAAGACCTTCTCAGCCAGCGCTAAGTCTCCTATGACCAGCTGTCCATCTCCCAGAAACGCCCACGACTCTTTCTGGTTTCGACCAAATGCGATAACATCATCAACCGCGAGTTCAATGATTCCGAGATAATGCTTGAGTGATAAGGGTGCGGTATCAATAGCGCCCCTTATCGGACTCTGATCAGGTAGACGGAGCAGGGCACTATCGCCCAAGCCCGGGACATCTTCCGATAGAAAATTTAGCGCCCCTCCATATATATTCTCGATAGCAATATCATGGCCATTTTGACTCGATCGATTGATAACTTCGCTACCAACACTGTTTGGATCTTGGAACAGATAATTTTGAACCACCGCGAATTCTCTGCTCAGTTCAGTCGCCTCTGCCTGCATTGAAAATTTCGACACAGCGTGCCTAAAACTTTTCACCTCGCCTGGCTTCAACTCGATCTGAGCGATAACAGATAGCGAATAGACACTAGGAGAGGAGATGGTGGGGCGAAAATCACTAGAGGCAGACGTCAGCGAATATAGAAGCGCGTGATCGCCACCAGAAGACTTGGGCTCGATAATCAATCCTCGCTCTCCCCGTCGCAGGAGTTTGGGCTGCTCACGACCGGTATCCGTTTTCAGCATGTCCATGCTGGCAGAGAATTGTGATTTCAGCTCCACATCAAACAAGATGGTCATCTCGCCATCGTTTCGGAACATTTCCTCATAATAAACTCCGGGCTTTGCAGTGCCCACGCTGATATGCCGAAAAATAGACAAATCAGGGTAACCGACAAGGCGCTTCCCTGGAAGATAAAGAGCTGAGGCGTCCGGCGACATTCGGAGACGCTGAGCCTGAAACGGTTCCCCATCGACCAGCAGCGCAGATGCAGAATTAAGGAATCCACTTTCAGAGCGGCCAATGGCACCGTTAGACTCGATGTTCCATCGCAGCTCGCGACTGTCAGATCGAGTCCCCAAGGCACCTGGGACCATCTCTTTTTCCTTCGGCAAAAAAGCGCCAAATTGACCGAAGGTCATCGACGAAACAGTAATGACGAAACAGGCGATCGATCCGAAGCGAAGCATTGTCTACTTTCAACACTAAAGTCCGATATTTCAACACCCCTGTCGACGTAGTAAGCAGCCTAAAAAAATAGGCGCCAGATGAATGTCCCAGCAACTCCCAGCCAGTAAGGCACAATGAATACCTATCCCCGATGCAGCAACGGGACAAACGAGGCATACCGATGCACTCCCCGCAGTTTACCAAGTTGCTCAAGGCCTCTTGAGCCAATTCCGGGCAAGCTTCACAGGCGCTCAAAGAATAGGAAATGCTGAATAGGAAGCAGGTCTTTAGACCCTACCAGCTTGAGCCCCACCGCTTCCATCTCTTTCACAACTTGCTCACGAGTCATTTTATGAAGAGGCTTTATCGCCACCTCAGGATCTTCCCCTCGGTATTCTAAAAGGACGACCTGCCCACCAGGTCGAAGCCCCCGAACAATGGACTGCATCATCTCTCGAGGATGCGAGAATTCATGATAAGCATCGACCATCAGCACAAGATCTACAGAATTTTCCGGCAGCCGGGTGTCTTCAAGTGTGCCCAGTAGAGTCTCCACGTTGGGAGCCTTTCTCAGCTTCTTTTTGGCCTCAACAAAGCGGAGCATCTCCTCCTGAATATCGACTGAAATAACCTTTCCTTCAGGCACGAGCGGCGCGAGCAGAAAAGTGAAATAACCGGAACCCGCACCAATATCAGCGACCACATCAGTAGGATCCAAACCCAAGTTCTCCATAACTAGGGATGGCTTTTCCTCTCCCTCCCGATCACGGCGTTCGAGCCAGCCAATGGCGTGAGCACTCACCGTGCGAGCGATTTCACGCCCCATATAGAATTTCCCGATCCCGTCACGGGTCGCAGGACCTGTGGTATAGTAGTCCGGAAACGAATCGCGTGCCTCCTGACTCGCTAGGGGGAGCACAGCCATTACGGCTAGACAGAAGATTGAGGGGACAAGGTAACGATGCATCTTTAGGCAACCTACACGTTTTAGCAGGAACCTTCAGGCAAAAAACGCCGTCTTAACAGATTTCGAATCTCCTAGCGGAGCGCTCTGGTCGAAATCATGGACTCGATATGAGGAGTGGCTCTGCGCTATTTGTGGAGGGCTCACCTTCTTGGGGCTAATCGCTTGCAGGCTCACCGCTCTGAGGCATATCCGTCGAAACACTCCCAAACTTGACTGTTATAACTCCCCCCCAGGTTGATGCTTTATGGAGCTTCATCCCAAAAGCGACGAGGCCGAGCAACGCTAATTAATACCGAATCAGCTCGGACGGCCCCGAACTGCTAGGTTCTGCAAATGAAAGCTATCACACCTTACGAAGCGTCCTCTTCAGGCTTTTTCTGAGGACCAAAAAGCCAGCCAAGCAAAACGCTCCCATCCCAATTAAATTCAGCCGCAAAGTCTCGATCGTAAAGCTGCTACCAAAAACGCGAAAGCTCCGCTCACTGCCAAAAAACACATTCGGCGGCGTTTCCTTCCGCCGATAATCCTGGCGCTCAACTTCGGCTCGGTCAAAAAGATCATCCACCTTTTGATTCAGGAAGAAGCTGCTTGCCTTCCGCGCCTCTCCTTCGCCCTCACTCGGTTGCCGAAAATCTGCCGCACGAAAGGTTCGCGCTTCTAAACTGCGGTGAATGTCCCGAAGCTGCTCTCGGATATCCGATGCGGCACTCCCCTTTAACCCGTTGACTACAGCTAAGGCATCTTTGAGCTGGCGGAAATTCTCTTTTTCCTCGTCGGTAAACTTCTGCGTCAGTGGAATAGCACGATAGTAGTCAATTTTCTTTTCAACATCGCGGACGAGTGAGCGCACAGGATTGTTCTCAGCATATTCGATGATGAGAGACTCGTAGCTCCAGCGGAGCGGCATGAGATTACAGATCGGAGGCACTTTCATAGAGCTGCTCATCTGGTCGGCCTTTCGCGCCTCGCTGCTGAACCAGAGTTGGATATTACCGACCAAATTCAGGCCTTTATTCATCTCATCGTATTTAATGAGAGCCCCACCCAGAATGATGTTTGGTATCATTACCAGAGGAATGATGTTCACCGCAGTTTTAGGGCTATTGACAATACTCGAGATAAAAAGACCACTAACAATACCAATAAACGAAGTCAGAAACATCCACAATAAAGTTTGAAAAAACAAAGCTTGGACGCCGAGAATAGCGTTACCAATAAGTAAATATATGGAACACTGAATGAGAGCAAAGAAGCCAAGCGCGATGTATTTCGCAAAGATATAACCGCTGATCCGAAAGCCATGATGCCGCTCGCGCAAAAGAACGTTTTTATCCTTGATGATCTCCTCCGCCGAGTTGGTCAGCCCTAAAAACATCGCGATGACTAATGTCAGGAAGAGGTAGGTAGGAATGTGATAGGCATTGTTAAAGTGATAGTCACCGTCCTCGGAATAGCGGAGAACAATGGCAACAAGAAATGCAAGGGCTGGGGCCTCGAGCAAGGTAGTGCCTAAATTTGCCCGGTTCCTCAGCTTGCTGAGAAAAGCGCGCTTAAACTGGTTAGAAAAGCGCGTCCAATCGTGACGCAGGCGGTTGGGCGTGGCCTCGGGAGTCGCCGTGAGAGAGCCAGTATAGGTAGTATCTCCTTCAAGATTACGGAGCGACACATCCTCAAACAAACGATGCGTCTGAAAGCGTTCGGCCCAGAATTGGGGAGTAAAGCGCCGACACGGCACGAGTCGCCCGCGGTTGTCTTCCTCGAAGATGATATCACCGTTTAAGTCGCGAAGAGGAAACTCTAAAACATCAAAAATGAAGTCAGGCGTAAGCTGCTCCGAGGCCGGTTGATCTGGGCTTTCGGACAACACGTGGCCGAGATTCAGCCCTTCCTGCAAGCTCGCCGTGTTGAAGTAGTCGAGTGTCTGTGCCGGGGTGCCAAAAAACGCGAGACGACCTCCGTTATCGAGGAGTATGGCTTTATCAAAAAGCTGAAAGAGACGGCGGCTTGGTTGATGAATAGAAACGAGTGTAATCTTGTTATGAGTCAGGCTACGAATCGTCTCCAAGACATGCTCTGAGTCTTTCGACGATAAGCCAGAAGTAGGTTCATCAAAGAGAAAGACATCAGCATTCCCAATCATGTCCATCCCTGCATTCAGGCGACGCCTCTGCCCACCGCTCAGGCTTTTCGTCTGACTATCTCCAGCCGGCCGGTGCCGGATCTCGCTGAGGCCAAGTTCGACCATCTTACTGTCCACTCGCCTCCCCCTTTCATGCGATCCGATCTGAGGAGCTCGGATCGCAGCAGCCGTATCAAGGTTTTCTTCGACTGTCAGGAGTGGGTCAAAGGTTTCATCCTGGGGAATGAAGGCGAGATAAGATGCTAGGTTCTCGTTGTCTCCATAAAGTGAAAGCCCATTGATATCTATGCGCCCCTGATCGGGGCGCAACTGCCCACCGAGGGCCTTAAGCAAGGTGCTTTTTCCACACCCCGATGGCCCGAGGATACAAACCATCTCTCCCCTACGCACCTGGAAAGAAATACCGTCCATCGCCGTGATGCGCCTCTCGTAGCGGTGGGATAGATCACGGGCTCGCAGGGTTCTGACGGTGTTCCGTTCTTCTTCGATAAGCCCCTCAGCGAAGTCACAGCGCAAACACCTTCCTTCCCCTAAGCTACTCCTCAGCAGGCAGGGTGACTTTATCCCCTTCCCGGTAGGCTTGCCCATCGACTGATATGCTATCGCGCGCCGCCACTACACGGAGTGTGCCGCTAGCTTGCCCTTCATTGCTCTCCAGTTCTAGCACGATTCTACCATTTAGTCCCGGGGCCAAAAGAATGTCACCAGCAGTAAGCCCCTCCGGCTCATTCGAGATGAGAAAGCGCTTGCGCGTAGCTGACAGCGTGTAGCGCCCACCGATGCCCCGGGTTTTTCTGCGCAACTCGGCAAAGGCGATGCTAGAGCCATCTGAAAAAACGAGTTCATCATCTGGCCGCACCGCAAAGGATGAACCAAGCGCTAAACGCTTAGAGGCAATCTTAGCAGCCGACGCTGCAAGCACATCCACCTGAATCTGAAGCCCAAAGGTAACGCGAAGATAGCTGGCACGCGTTCGAGCAGTATCGATAAACTGATCACCGCCGGCATCGCGAGAGATGTAGATCTGCTGACTCGTCAGATTCCTTTTTGCGTTAAAAAAGAAAGAGATATCATCATAGCTGAAAACATCATCTCCCATCACCACCGACTGACCAGCATAGATACGGCAGAAGCCCCCTGCATTAATCTGACGCCCACGCGCCAAGATAGGCGTAGGCGTCAGGTTTTTGACGACGATCAGATCCGCGAAGCGAAAAGCAACGGCAGCGACATCGATCTCTGGATGCTGAACGACTACATCTGCTGTCTCACGAGAAGAGAATAGCAACATATCGAGAGGCCTCTCGGAATTTTCCTCCTCGATCAAGGAACGCCTGGCGGGATCGTCAACCAGCTGGAGGTCGACCGTGTTTAGCTGATAGGCAATTTCGATCGCCTCAGATGCCACGCCGAGAGCTCTCATAAAATCATAGAAAGCAGATTTCTGCCGGCAAGCCCGCACGACTGATGAGCACGTATAGCTGAATACCAACGAGTATTTTTTCCTCGGTATCGAGACGAGAAGAAATACGCAGAGCCACCTCCTGTAGATCTTGAGGGGCATTCAAAGCCGACACAAATCGCCTCCGGAGCTCTGTGTAAACAGTTTCGGGAAAATCGTAACGCAGGAACCCCAGAACCGAATCAATCTCCCCCTCGTTCACCTGCCCATCAAGCTTAGTGAACCCGGCAAACATGTCGATCAACATCGGC
>JAHDIL010000063.1 GCA_020630835.1 Verrucomicrobiota bacterium | reverse complement strand
GCTCGCCTCGGCGCCCTAGGAGAACGCGTTTTCTTTTCTCTCCCTTACTTTCTTACTTTAGGCAGCACCAAAACGAGCTCACGCTGGAGCGCCCCTATCCAAAATAGTCGGGCTCGTGGCCAGGCTTCCACTTGATGTTGCACCCACTGGACGGATACCACGGCTCTGGGGCAACCTCATCAATGAGCACTGCCTCACAGGCTGCTCGCAAATCTGTGCCGATGGGCGCACCACCACGCCCACCAGGCCGAGAGTCGTCGAACTGACCAGCGTAAGCTAGTTTCAACTCAGCGTCGAAAAGGTAAAAGTCAGGTGTGCACGCGGCAGCGTAGGCCTTGGCGACTTCCTGGCTCTCATCAAAAAGGTAGGGAAAATTCCATCCAGACTCACGCGCGAACGCGACCATCTCCTCCGGTCCATCCTGTGGATATTTCTCTACGTCATTCGCACTAATAGCAATCGTCTGGATACCGCGCCCCTCGAAATCGCGAGCCAGACGGCCAAATTCATCGGCCAAGTGCACCACGAAGGGGCAATGGTTACAGACAAAGGCAATCAGAACAGCCTGCTTGCCATCAGCTAAGTCACCGAGCGAAAACTCGGTGCCTGTGCCATCCCGAAGGGTAAAATTGGGAGCACTTTCCCCAACTTTAAGAGTAAATGTAGAAGGAACTTCAGCCATGGGTGGAAGGGTAAAAGGGGCAAGCTGTCAGTCAAGGCGTTTACTCAGGTGATCCGCGCTCAAGCTTTCCTAGCGCCCCTCGTTTCCTATTTGCGATTCTCCTCGGCACGGGGCAATCTTACCCGCCCACAAAACTGCATGGATTTTTCTGACGCCACTCTCCTCATCGTTGATGATGAAAAGAACACACGAGAAGGACTACGCCTGTCCTTAGAGGATGAGTTTGATGTCTACATCGCAGCGAACAGCGAGGAAGCAGAGCAAATTCTCAAGAGTGAGCCCATTGACGTCCTTCTCGTGGACCTGCGCCTAGGCGGCGAAGATGGCATGGAGCTACTCGCGAGCAGCCAGGCGCGCCCAAGGCCTCCCGTGGGCATTCTCATGACTGCCTATGGCTCGACCGCCACCGCAGTCGAAGCCATGAAACGAGGAGCTTACGACTATGTCAGCAAGCCTCTAAATATCGATGAGCTGGAAATTGTCATCAAACGTGCCCTTCGAAGCCGCAAGGTAGAGAAGGAGAACGTATCACTGCGAGAGCAGGTCTCGACGCGCTATCAGGTCGAGAACATCGTCGGCTCTTCGCAGTCCATGGTGCCTGTATTCGAAACGATCAAGCAAGTCGCCCCCTCACGAGCCACTGTCCTTATCGAGGGAGAAAGTGGAACCGGTAAAGAGCTCGTTAGCAGAGCCATCCACCATCTGAGCGGTCGACCGAAATCAAAACTGGTCACCGTTCATTGCGCCGCTCTAAGCGACCAACTACTAGAGAGCGAACTCTTTGGCCATGAGAAGGGCGCTTTTACCGGAGCGACCGAAAGACGGGCAGGACGTTTTGAAGAAGCAAATGGCGGGACTCTTTTCCTCGATGAAATCGGAGAAATCGATCTCAACACACAGGTAAAACTGCTGCGTGCTATCGGCGAACGAACAATCGAACGGCTCGGCAGCAACAAGCCCATCAAGGTAGATGTCAGGGTCGTCGCGGCTACTAACAAGAACCTTGGCGAAATGGTAAAAGAGGGCACCTTTCGCGATGACCTCTTCTTTCGCCTAAACGTTGTCTCCATCAAGATGCCCCCCCTACGTGAGCGAAAGGAGGACATCGTGCTGCTGGTCGACGCATTCTTGCAAGAATTCATGAAGGAAAACAGCAAGTCGCACATGGAACTCACCACCGAGGCGGCTCAACTCCTACTGGACTACAACTGGCCCGGCAACGTCCGGGAGCTGCGCACGGCGATCGAACATGGTGTAGTAATGGCAACGGGGAAAAAAATCGGCGTCCGACATCTCCCTAGGTTTATTACCGATGGCAGTCTTGTTTCGTTGCGGAGCGCCACGGGGCCGGCTAACAACGATCAGTCGCCCTCCCTATATTCTGCTGCCCTCGACGGCGATCTCAACTTGGCAAAAATGGAAGAACGTTTCATCAAGCTAGCGCTAGAGCGGACGGATAACAATCGAACTGAGGCCGCTGACCTTTTAGGTCTCTCTCGGCGCACCATGCAACGAAAGCTAAAAGAAATGGGCCTCGTCCGCGAACGCGAAAGAGGAGGCCCTGATGAGTGAGCAAGAAGAAAGCGAAACCATGCGCTATGGAATGATCGGTCACGACGATCGCTCCGAATCCGAGAAACTCGAAAAATACCTCGGAGAGGTCGACTGGCCCTATCTGGAAAAACACTATGCTAGCGGCGCCCTGGTCTATGTCGATCCAGCACTAGACCTAGTGAGGGTTGGAAAAGCTTTTGTAGACGATGAAGCAGAAAAAATCGCTACCTGGAAGAAGAAAGGCGATATTCTCATCCCCTCTACCCCACATGCAGCTTACTGGGAGGAGTCAGGGTTCAGCTTCGAAGCACTGGTCGTATCCCCCTTTGTCCTTATGCGAGAGAAGTCGCAATAATGAGCGTGACGACTAAGGTGCCGCGCCTTTTTCTCGCCCCCATGCAGGACGTTTCCGTGCTGCCGGTTTGGCGAGTTCTGGAGGAGTATGGCGGGCCTGACATTTACGTAACAGAATACTTCCGAGTTCACCCTGATTCACGACCGGAGAAACCTATCCTGCGCTCAATTATCGACGGCCCTGCGGACAAACCTATCGTTGCCCAGATGATCGGCAATGATACTGAGCTGTTAAAACAATCAGCAGTATGGATCCAAAACCTCACCCCCTGCTCGGGTATCGATATCAATCTCGGATGCCCAGCACCGAAAGTATGCGGAAAACAATCGGGCGGGGCTCTCTTGCGCGATCTAGGGCTTATTCGCCGAATAGCAGAAACTCTCGCCCCAGTGGTTGAGGGGACATTCAGCCTAAAAACTAGGGTAGGCTTCGAGAACGATGATGAATTCGATGCTTTACTAGACCTCTTCGCCGAGCTTCCTCTCAGCTGGCTGGCTATCCACGGTCGGACGGTTCGCGATAAATATCAGTCGTCGGTGCACACCTCTCGTATCGCTGAGGCCGTCCACCGGTTGCCCTATCCGGTAATCGCTAATGGAAGTGTCGTCTGCCATGAGACGGCTGCCGCCATGACAAGAAAATCACAAGCCCACGGACTGATGGTAGGTCGTGGAGCTATTCGCAACCCTTGGCTATTTTCTCAAATTAGAGCACAAAATGCCGGCACTCCTATCCATACCCCAACGCTGCGAGACCTATGGTCTTATCTTACCCGACTAGCCGAGGCATTTGCAGAGGAAACGGAGGGGAAGTCAGAGGAGCAAACGGTCCACAAACTAAAAAAAATTAGCAACTACATAGCCACCGGTCTGGCAGACGGGGCATTTCTAGAGCAGCTTCGCAGGGTGCGATCCTGGTCACAGTTTCAGAGTGAGTGCCAGCAGTTCCTAGATTCGGATGAAGCCATTCCTCTAAGACCGGTCGAAGATGGTCGACTTTTCTGTGGAATGGCAGAGCTTCTTAAACCCTAACTATGTTCTCCTGTATCACCTTGCCGGTTGGGAAACTGGAGAGGAGGCTTATCTGCACGCGTGCGGATCCAGCTCATAAGGCGATTGATCGGCCCAAGCTGGGCTAGCTTCATTTCCACCTCTTTTTTCCTTGGAAAATCGATAAGGAGGATCCCCATAAAAATGGTGAGCAACCCCTGCCCGGGTCCCACCAGCATTAACAAACCCATAAAAATCAAAAAACATCCTAAGATGTTCTTAAGAACTCGGACCAAAAGCGGCATGGGCTGAAAATCTCCGCCTAGCCGCTCGTTCCCGTCAAATTCTGGAAGGAAGTAGTCAGCGGGCAGGCGCCGGACGATAATGGGCACGGCCACGATCGTGCCGACAAAAGAGAGCACAGAAAGCCCTGTCAGCCACAAAATGACCGTGCGGTCGCCCTCGTATAGCGAACGGATAGACTGCCAACCGTCATTGATGAAAGCAGTCAGCGCCTCATACATCAGAATCGCTCTACAGGTTTCCTAAAACCCTCTGCCAATAGCCCCTATTCTACTCCATGTCCCGAGATCTAGGCTCGCGATGCACCGTAGATGCACCCGTAGGCGAAGTAACAAAGGGTCCCCCTTCTAGAGGAGCACGGTCAGTAAAGGCGACATCTGGCATCTCACTAGGACGCCCGGCCAGAGGAAAATCTTTGCGCAGAGGAAAAAAGGGATACCCTTCCCACATGAGGATACGGCGATGATCCTCGAGTCCGATGAACTCAATGCCCATCATATCATAGACCTCACGCTCATGCCAGATAGCCGTTGGCCAGAGATCAGAAACAGAAATGGCCTTTTCACCCTCCTCTACATCGTATTTGATACGAAGGTGATGGTTGGCACCGTTCGCTAGAGTGTATAGCTCATAAACCATCGTCCACCGCGGTGCAGTCTCAAAGTTATCAAGACTGCTGATATCCGTCAGATAGTCAAAGGCCAACTCATCCCGACAGAAAGCCAAAACCTCGTGGGCAGAGGATCCATCGACGATGAGAGTCTCCTCTCCGCGAAATTCGACAAGATCTTTCACCGCATTCGGGAAACGACTTTGGATAGCGGAAACGGTTGCACTGCTCATAATATTCGGTGTCGGTTAACTTCAGAGGGAAGTTACACAGTCTTCTCTTTTGCTTGGAAGTGAGCCACCGCTGACTCTTCTTCCTCAATTTTCTTTTGAAGCTTCATAAGGCCCTCGAGCAAAGCCTCGGGACGGGGAGGGCATCCGGAAACATAGACGTCTACAGGAATAAGATTATCAATTCCTTGGAGAACGGCATAAGAGCGATACATCCCACCGGAAGAGGCGCAGGCCCCCATAGCGATGCACCACTTAGGCTCAGGCATCTGGTCCCAGACACGCTTCACGGCCAGAGCCATTTTGTAGGTAACGGTGCCAGCTACGATCATCACATCAGCCTGACGGGGAGAAAAGCGCATAACCTCAGCTCCGAAACGGGAAATATCGAAGCGAGCCGATGCAGAACCCATGAGCTCAATCGCACAGCAAGCGAGGCCCATCGGCATTGGCCAGAGAGAATTTTTGCGCATCCAATTAATCGCCGTATCTACCTGAGTAAAGATGATATTGCCCTCAACCTTCGAGTCGTAGGCAGCATGCTGCAGCTGTGTCTCGGCGGATTCGGTGGAAGGAGAAAGAACGTTTTCCTGAGCCATATAGATGAAGGATTTAGCGCTGGATTGCGGTCAAAAAACTACCGTGAGGCAGTAGTAGAGGCAACCCGTTTGTGAAAAATTTCACAAGCGTCGATGTGGAAGCCAAAAACCAAGGGAAACGCGGTTAGTTAATCCAACTCCAGCCGGTGCATAAATAGTCCTGAGCGGGGCTTCGGCTCAAAGCACGTCGTCTTAGCGGGCATCTCTTCACCCGCATCCGCCAGAGCGATTACCTCTGCCATCTCTGGCGGGTAAAGCCTTATGACAACTGCGGCTTCCCCTGAGTCTACCAGAGTCTCCAGTTGGCTAGTCGCCGTGTCGCCGGGTAGATAGGAGATACGGTCGGAACGGCTGTCTTCACGGAGATCCAGAAGAGGCTCGAGGATGAAGATTTCTAGCAGGCGTGAATCAATGGAATCGATTAGGTCGCCGAACTCAGGGACGCCCCATCGCACCGTATGCCAAGCCCCCCCGGCATAAAGGCACGCCTCAAAATGGTCTTCTGGGCGGCTTTGTCCGTTGCTATCCAGCGGCAGAAGTTTCGATATAGCGCAGAGAAAACCATCCACACTAAGCTGACCAAGATCATGAATGACGCGAACATGAGTTTCGAGTTCCAACTGATCGAAGGAGAAGAAGCAGGCGGAAATCCAATGATACGGAGCAAGGTCCTCATCCTCGCTCGAGCTACCGAGCCGGTCTTTAGAAATGTCCGCCGCAGCAACCACGCGATGATGACCGTCAATGATATAAGCGCTCTCGATAAGCTCCATCTCATCAAGAAAAAGATGGGCGCTCTCGCCGTCAATGCGCCAGAGAGCATGCGTCCTGGCTGCTTCATCCTCAAATTCAGTAGTGGGCGGATTAAGATCGATCCAGTCATCGATGAGATCATCTAAGGCGTCCCGCCCCTCAAAGGCCAACTGCACAGGCACTGGGTGCGCATCGAGTCCCGTGATCAGGGCTTTCACTTCCTCGACCCGCTCAGGAATAATCGCTTCATGGGGCAAAATCTTCCCCCCGCGCCAGTCATCCAAGTGGCAGGTGACCCCGATACCGATCTGCACATGGGCATCTTGGACTAAGCGGTAGAGGTAAATCCCGTAGTCCTCGTCGGCGACCACATCGCCTGCCTCCAGCCGTTTCTGCAGTTCCTCTTGAGCCCTAAGGGAAAGGCTATCCAAATCCTTCCGCTTTTTCCGGCCGGTGACCAGGTCAGGCCGAAGTGCCGAGAGAAGTGATCGAGGGTGCGCGCTGAGAAACTCTTTCCCCGCTTTGCGAGAAAACTCGGCCGGCTCATGCACCGAAATCTCGGCAGCATCGTCCGATTTTACATGATACCCTCGAAAGGCAGATACTCTCATTCGTTTCGCTCACTAAGGCTACACCAGATTCTCTGCTATGCCCCTACTTTCATCTAAAATGGCTTCACATTCCCCTACTCTCAAGCAAGGGATTATAAGTTCGTAGATTTCACCTCTCGGCTAGGCTAACCCTTTCTCACCTCGTCTCATGAAACCCTTATTTTACAAGGTTTATGGATTTTTTGATTCGACAGAGGCGGAGAGAACCGCGGATTCCTTCACCAGGAATTCCAAAGCCTTGTTCGGCAAACGGATCATTCGCCAGCTCATAGTCATCGAGCTTCCCGAAGAAATCCCATTCCGGAAAGTCGAGTATTTCCGGCAAAGTGCCAATCGCTTCCGCGAGATTCCGGGAGCAACTCCCGCTCACAGCCAGCCAGATCCATTTGCGCGACTTCGTCGAAGCAACGGCACGCATTCGAACAACTCTCGGGATCAGCCAGCAAAGCTGGGGCAATGCTTGTGTCGTTCTCGCTCGGACAAGAGCCGCACTGTATTTGATTCTCACCGACCATGCCGCCTTGCGGACGAGCGACCCGGGGACAAAGCCCGCCGGATACTTCATGACCGTGATCAAACGGGCTGAAACCGGAGATTTGCACCTCCATCGCTCCATATTCACTATCCTGAAGCGCGGAAATGGTGCACAGAACAGCTTTCTATAAACCATTTTTTAGCGTATTATGGTTCATAGAAACGGAGCGTATTCCCCATGATTTGGAACTGGCAGCAGGCCGATTGGCCGCATTTTACCTACGACCGTAAGGCTTTGGACGGTCTGGAGGCGCAATTTTTGCGCCTTGCCGGAGAGAGCCTTGGAGCCTTCAAACACGTCTCCGAAGACGACAAAAATCGACTCAAGGTCGAGCTCATCAGTGAGGAAGCTCTGCAGACCTCCAAGATTGAAGGTGAAATTCTGGATCGCGACAGCTTGCAGTCTTCCATCGGCAAGCAGTTCGGCATCCAGTCCGACAATCGCCGGATTCCTCCGGCAGAGCAGGGAGTGGCCGCGATGATGGTCGATCTCTACAAGAGTTTCGACGCCCTGCTGTCCCACGAAACCCTTTTCGAGTGGCACAACATGTTGATGAATGGCCGCCGGGATCTCCGCACCATTGGTGCGTATCGGACTCATGCTGACCCGATGCAGGTGGTCTCCGGGGCAGTGCATGATCCCACCGTCCATTTCGAGGCTCCACCCTCTTCCCGCATGGCGGAGGAAATGGAGACATTCATTCAATTTTTTGAGCAAAGTCAGGAAGGTAAACAGCAGTTCCTTCCGGCACTCGCTCGCGCCGGAATCGCTCACTTGTATTTCGTTTCCATTCACCCTTTCGAGGATGGCAATGGGCGAATTGGCCGCGCCGTTGCGGAGAAATCACTCGCCCAAAGTCTCGGACACCCGACGCTCATCGCTTTGGCCTACACCATCGAGCGCAACCGGAAGACCTATTACG
>JAHDIL010000062.1 GCA_020630835.1 Verrucomicrobiota bacterium | reverse complement strand
GCCAATGCTGGGCACCCACAAGACGTCGCACCCAACCGCTGACAGCGCTTGAGTTCTCGCCCTCATACGGTAAGCTATAAAGGTCTCACCCTTCAAAATCCGTGTCGTCATTCCGTCCAGCGGCAAGTCAATTTTTACGTTAGCTTCAAAGACGAATGCGCTATCGAATGCCATTTCTGCCAATTGCGCTGATTGCTTTGCTCGCGACCAGTATTTCGATGTGGTTCAACCTATTCCCATTCACCTCCTCGAGAACTCGCGAGGCCCACACGCATTTTGCCCTCTACCAGATAGCCGAGCGCCTTAAAGAAACCGACGATGCGAACTTCCCGGCGACCATGACAGAGTTATTCTCGGTTCTGCAGGTAGCAAATATTGACTGGAACACCTGCGGACTAGGGGGCGATCAAATCCTTGACGGTTGGGGGCAGGCAATGACAGCGACTTTTGATTACCCATCCGAGACTTGGACGTTTCGCTCACCGGGGAGGGATTCGGAGGCCGGGACTGAAGATGATATTGAGATTGTAGCCACACAAAACCGACGGGCCGAACCCCAAAGATAGCTTTGGGCGATAGCCCCGAAGCTGGATCCATCTCCCTGCCCGAGGACATGGGGTGCGCCAATGCTGGGCACCCACAAGACGTCGCACCCAACCGCTGACAGCGCTTGAGTTTTTTCGCGATTTCTGTAAGCTTACTGCGTTCCCCCGTTTGAAAACAGGCCCGTAATTCGAGTTAGCATCGACTGGACCGGGGCGTTCACCTCAAGGAAGTCGCACATGAGCAATAGAGTATATCATCGAAGGGGTGACAAGCGCAGAACCGAAAATGGTCCCCGCTGGGAAACTAGTAACCCAGGAAAAGGATGCAATTCCACACATGTTGCAAAGGCAAGACGAGGATGGAGAACAATCGGACGCCGAGCTGAAAGAAGAACCGGATATATTTCTCACAAAGTGTTTCATTTTCGAGGACCACGATTCCGAGAGCATATAGAAGAAGAACTTGATGATCCAAATGGAGAAAGATTCGAATAGGTGGGGACGAATCATAACTCGCGAGGCATTCATCGCGGAGACTGAGAATTGGAGACTCGGCCCCATCATACAGATAAACTAGCAGGACAGGGAGAATTGCACAGATGAAAGCCCTCTAACTCCCACCGTTCATGCAGCTCCGTTACAAAGGTGTGTCCACCACCTCGCCTGCAGCTTCCGGATTTGCCCTTGCTTGAAGTTCCCTACCCCCTATCATCTTCAGCGTGATCCTAGACCTCGACAAATTCATTGCAAAGGAACAACCCGTCTGGGATGAGCTCGAGCGTATCGTCGAGGAAAAGGAAGAAGGGAAAGAGAAAACGGCGATGCCGCTGGAGCGCGCAAATCGCTTTCTCTATCTTTATCAGCGGGCATCTTCTGACCTTGTCCGGCTCAAAACCTTCGCAGGGGAGGCGGATACGGCATTCTATCTGGAAAACCTTATTGCTCGGGCTTATCGACAGCTGCATATGCGCCGCAAGCGTGAGAATACTTTTCGCCCCCTTAGCTGGTTTCTCGTTTCTCTCCCCTGCACCTTTCGCCGTCATGGAAAGGCTTTTGCTCTCTCCACGGCTCTCTTCCTATTTGGCGCCCTACTAGGAGCGCTCGTCTTGGGCCTAGACTACGACCAGAAGCGCAACCTGATCCCCGAGCAGTTCGACCATCTGTATGGCGATCCTAGTGAGCGCGTGGCAAAAGAGGAGGCTGCGCAGTTCGACAACTTCGACTCCCGTCAGACGTTTTCGACCTACCTGATGACGCACAATACCAAAGTAGCTATCTTCACGGCTGCTAGCGGATTCCTATGGGGTATTCTGACTATGATCCTGCTGTTTTATAACGGGATCATCATTGGTGTAGTCTGCTTCGACTATCTACAGGCGGGCGAAGGCGTCTTCTTGACAGCTTGGTTGCTGCCCCATGGCTCTTTTGAGTTGCCCGCTATTTTCATGGGCGGCCAGGCAGGGTTAATGATCGGGAGAGCTGTAATCGGCTGGGGTAGCGATCTGCGCATGACAGAGCGCTTCCGGCTTATCCGGAATGACTTGCTGACTATCCTAGGCGGTGCTGCCGTTCTTCTGATCTGGGCAGGCTTGGTAGAGTCATTTTTATCGCAATATCATAAACCGGACTTTTACCCCTGGAAGATCGCGCTAGGCTTGTTTCAGCTCGTGCTTCTTTTCGCCTTTCTGGGCTATGGAGGTAAGCGGACACCTAGCCGAGCAAAAGAGCGCAAAGAAATGCTCCCCGCCCTCTCGTCTCCCTCCTCACAGGGGCATCATTGAGAAACGATGCACGTGATGATGACGCAGAAAATACCAGTCTCCAAAAGAAGAATTTCTATCGCAGATGCACTACAAACTCGGCTCGCGGAATTCCCTCACGATTAGCACCCCTGACGGCGTGTCTTTTCGACAAATCATCGCTACGCCCTATGCTCGAGGTATGGCAGCGTTGATCGACCTACTGGTCATTCTCGCATGTAATATCGGCATCAGTATCGCGCTTAGCTTCGTCAGTGTGCTGGGCCGCTTTTTCGCTGATGTAGCGACATCGCTTGTGATTCTTGGCTTTTTCATCACCAGCGTGGGCTACGGGATCATGCTGGAATGGGTGATGGGAGGCCAGACACTGGGCAAAAAAACCTTCCGCCTGCGAGTGATTGATCAAAGAGGAATGACTCTGACGCTCCCTCAAGTCATCATTCGCAATCTTCTACGCCCCATCGACCTGCTGCCCATCTACTATCTTTTCGGCGCGCTCTTTTGCTTTTTCAGTAAAAACTGCCAACGTCTGGGAGACTTCGCCGCTGGAACAGTCGTCATCCGTGAAGCCCGGCCCAAAGCGCCCGATCTAGCTACTCTCGGGGTATCAGGCGACAACTCTTTCACACGACACCCTCATATCGAGGCCCGCCTGCGGCAACAAACCACGCCGGAAGAGGCTCAGCTAGCGCTAGATGCGATCGTGCGTCGAGACACCCTACCTCCAGAGCGGCGATTGGCGCTTTTCCATGAAATGGCAAACCATTTCCGGTCACTCGCCTCTTTCCCTGATGAGGTTCAGGAGTCGCTCTCAGATGAGCAGTATGTGCGCAATGTCGTTCAGACCCTTTACCGCAAATCGAAAGCCTAAGAGACGGCTTACAGAGCTAGGTGAGCGGTGAACACCGTCCATTTCCCCCATCTCACGGCGCACACGCCTCGAGGAGAGGGTGCGGCCATGGCTAGGCGAATGAGGAGAAGCGAAGGGCATCCCGCTTTTTATGGTGGGCATGATCACCCATATTTCCTGCCTCATCGTCGTTATACCGTTTCTCAAAACTGTCCTAAGTTGAAGCATGTTTTGCGTCCTTGTGTATTGACCGAAAGCGTGGGTTTGCTACGATTTCCCCTACATGACGACAACGCTTTCCTCACCCGCCTGTTTTGATTCTCTCGGTCTGCCCGTGGAGCTAGAGGAGATCGATAAAAAGCTGCAAGAGCTTTTCGGGTCGATGGCTGACGGAGAATCCTCGTCTGGAGCGGTAAGGGCCTCTCTAATCAACTTCGCTCTCTACAGCGAAGACCAATCACACACTGAGGAAGATATCGCACTGCTGGAAGCCGTCACCAACGAAGCAGCGTGCCGATCCCTACTCATCTCATCTGATACGAAGGCCGATATCAATGGAGCAAAGGCCTGGTTACAGGTGCACTGTCTGATGGACAAGAGTGGCAAGAAATCCGTCTGCACCGAACAGATTAGCTTTCACCTCTCGGGGAATGCCCCTGGTATGCTGCCAAACGTCATCTTCTCCCATTTAGATTCGGATCTACCTCTTGCTTTCTGGTGGCGAGGAGAGTTTTCAGATGCTTTCGAAGAGAAACTATACTCCCGCATCGACCGCCTGATCTTTGACAGTGAGGTCTGGGCTCTACCTCGGAATCAATTCGTCCGCCTAGAAGGCTGTCAAAAGACAGTGCGCCGGCCCTTTCGTATGCATGACCTGGCCTTTTCCCGCATCAATGGGATGCGCCATGCTGTCTGTAATGCTTTCGATCAACCGGTGCTCAACGAACAATCCCGCTACTTAGACCACGTGACTATACGCTATAGTAAGGCGCGGCGGATGAGTGCTGTCTACCTAGCTGCCTGGCTGGCAAACCGGCTCGAGGCCGAGCTCGATTTGAACCATTCCTCGTCCTCTACCCTGTCGTTTTCCTCGCGCCTACGTGTTGCTCCGCCAAGTTTTCAAATCAAGTTAGAAAGCGTTGATGCTGAGGTCCCGACGGTTGGCTTGGTAGCAGAGTTCTGTGATCGTGATATCACCCTGCACATTTCGCGCATTCATGACCGCGATGTGCTAGAGACAAAAATCATGACAGGCGGGGAGCTAGCCTCTGAAGAATGGCTTCCTGAGACGAAGGACTCAGACGCTCCTATCGTCATTGACGTCCTCAACCGAGCCGGACGCAATCGAGCGCATCTCGAGGCTTTGCCGATCGTCAATCAGATACTAACACTGAATTAGACACTGGCAGCACGATCCCGCCTATGTCACAAACGAAACGTTGGGTGATCACCCCATCACCTCCCCTCGAACAGGTAGAGGAACTTGTTAGAGAGCTCAATCTCGCACCGACCGTAGTGGAGCTGGCTATCCGGCGCGGCTTCTCCGAAAAGGATGCGCTAGAAGAGTTTCTCTACCCCAGGCTTAAAGATCTGAGCGACCCCTTCAAGATGCCGGACATGGCGGAGGCTGTGAATCGGATCCTGGCAGCTTCTGACAAGGGAGAAACGGTCACGATTTATGGGGATTATGATGTCGACGGGGTGAGTTCCATCACCTTGCTTACCCATACACTTCGTGCCTATGGGATCGAGCCTAATCGCTTTCTGCCTGACCGCATAGGGGAAGGCTATGGCCTGAGCCGCCAGGGCATAGAGAAAGCCCTCAGCAACGCCCCTGACACCACTCTACTCATCGCCGCAGATTGTGGGACAAACTCGGTAGCGGAGGCTGAATTTTTACGTGAGCAAAACATCGATTTAATCATTCTTGACCACCATGAAGCCAATGAAGCAGGCGCTGCCAAGTGCCTCGCTCTCGTGAATCCAAAATTGGGAAACTCTCACCATTACCTGTGCACTGGAGGCGTTGTTTTCAAAGTGGCTCACGCCCTCCTGAAGAGCCGCCCCGTAGCCCATTTTGATCTTAAGGAGTATTTGGATCTCGTAGCACTCGCCACCATAGCGGACATCGTGCCCCTGGAGAAGGAGAACCGTATCTTCGCCCGGCGCGGTCTACAGCAGATGGCCCACACCATTCACCCAGGTCTCCGAGCGCTCAAAGACATCACCTCAGTCAGTGCCCCCGTGCGAGCTCAAGATGTAGGTTTCCGCTTAGGACCGCGGATCAATGCTGCAGGCCGTCTGGATTCTGCTAAAACCGCCTTGGAGCTGATGCTCACAAAAGACGATGAGGAAGCAGCCATCATCGCTGAAGAACTCGATCAGTGGAACAAGGACAGACAAAATCTGGAGCAAAAAACGCGAGAGGAGGCCGAAGCCCTAATCGCGGAGCTCCCGGCGAAGGAGCGCGAGCATGCCATCATCGTCGCTAAACGAGGATGGCACCCTGGTGTCGTCGGTATCGTCGCCTCGCGGATCTGTCGTCAATTTCACCGTCCGGCTTTTGTAATCGCTATCGACGATGACGGAATCGGTAAAGGCAGTGGCCGCAGCATCGAAGGCATCTCTCTTGTCGAGGCTATCGATCACGCCCGCGAACACCTAGAAGCCGGCGGAGGGCACGAGATGGCCGCGGGAATAAGCGTGCGTGAAGATGCTCTCACAGAGGCTAGAAAGCTCATCTGCCAAAACATCGCCCAACAAGGAGATGAAGAAACCTTTATCCCAAAGCTACACCTTGATACCGAGGTGAAGTTAGCTGATCTCACGCTGGATTTACTCGACAGCTACGAACTTTTGCGCCCTTTCGGCGCAAGCAACCGTGAGCCTGTCTTCTATGCCTCGAACATAACCCTCAAGCACGAACCGCGCGTCATCAAAGAGCGGCATCGCAAGTTCACGTTCCTCCAGGATGGTGCCACGCAAACAGCGATCCACTTCCGTAGCATGGAGGAGGAACTCCCCCCTCTACCTTGGGACATCGCTTTTACGATCGAGAAAAACGAATTCCGTGGGCGCACTAGTCTCAATATGATCGTTAGGGCTATTCGCCAACATCAACCTGAAGGCTGAGCAAGGGAGCTAGTTCAGGGCTAGATCCAGCCACCTGTCGCAGCTTCGCCCAAGCGGCAGGAATATGCTCGAGAAACTCACGCTTACCTTTCACGTGACCGAGCATCCCAAATGCACCTAATGCCTGCATCAACCGCTGAGCGGCAAGCAGAGGCCACAACCTTTCAAAAAGAGCACGGTCAAAAGAGGCATCCACATCCTGTCTAACACGAAGATAAACGTCCAGTAGTTGCTCTCTCTGGTCATCGGAAAACGGCACGTAGGCATCGTAAACCATGGAGGCTACATCATACCCGGCTAGCCCCCACCTTACCCCCTGATAGTCTATCAAGGCGGCGCAACCATCTTTACGAAGCATAACATTAGAGCTTTGGTAGTTAAACATCGAGGGTGAACAGATAATACTGATGCCACTTTTTTCACCCCCCCCTTAGCCAAAAAACACTGAGTGGATTCGTTACTCGAAAACCGACTAACAAAATGCTCTTGAAAATATTCCTGCTCCCAAAGATAGAGACTTTCGTCGAAGGGCGGCTCTAAAGAGAAATCGCCATCACAACACAAGTGTAAAGGTAAAACAGCGCGGAAGGCTGACTCGTAGGCTGGCAGCACGACGGACTCCCAGCTCTTGGTAGACAGCTCAAGTAGGTCGACAGCCCCCAAGTCCTCCATCCAGAGTGCTGCCATGCCATCTAAATCGGCAGAAGGTTCTGTTTCGGCATACACTTTCGGCACAGGCACTTTCAATTGTTGCAACAACTTCGTCGATGAGAGAAAACGGGCATTGTCAGGGCGGTCCGCTCCGTAGAGCATCAAAATAAGGGACGATGCCGCGTCAGGAAAGATGGGAGCCGCAGCTTCCAGTCGGGCATAGATGCGTCCAGAGCCGCCTTTTTCGATTAAAGAAAGTTGAAATCGGCTATCTGGCGGCAGAGCAAGCTGATCTCGGGAAAGCTGAGAAAGACGGGGGAAATCCATGCTCTCATACATAGAGACCCCCTGCTTATCTGCAAGCCACGCTACAAGCTTTTCTTCCCTTGACCCTCCACACCATGAGCAGGAGCGTGCCAACTATGAGCACTGATCCACGCCTCGAGAACATCCTTTCAGACATTCGGGATGTCCCTGACTTTCCCAAACCGGGGATTCTTTTTAAAGACATCACCCCTGTGCTTGGGAATCCCAAGCGCTTTAACGAAGCTTTATCGCTGATGGAAGAGCGGGTCACAGCCCATCAGCCTACAAAAATCGCTGGGATCGACGCACGGGGCTTTATCTTCGGCGCGGCTCTAGCGGATCGTCTCGACATTGGGTTTATCCCCGTAAGGAAAAAAGGTAAACTCCCGTGGGAAACAATAGGGAAAGCCTACACCCTAGAGTATGGCGAAGCTGAAATCGAGGTTCACCAAGACGCTGCAAAAGAAGGTGATCGCGTGGTGCTCGTCGACGACTTGCTAGCTACCGGCGGCACAGCCGGGGCAGCCTGCGCGCTACTTCAGTCAACCGGGGCAGAAGTGCCGCTTATCTCTTTTTTCATCGAGCTAAGCTTCCTCGACGGACGTAGCAAGCTGCCACAGGGCATCCCAGTGGACGCTCTCATTCAATACTGAGCCCCCCTTTTATGAGCTACGAGAGCGACTGCTTGCGCAACTGGTATCTTCTTTTCCACTACGGTTCCCGGGAGGAAATTCTTGCCGATACCGAGACTGGCGGCGACCTCTTGCCTGACAGCTTCTTCCAGTTCCCCATAGCGACACCCAAATTTCGCGAGGATCTGCGGCCTGCATCCGGTAAGCGAGCGCTCGATATCGGCTGTGCCGTAGGCCGCTCCACTTTCGAGCTAGCAAGATCCTTCACTGAGGTCATTGGGATCGACTTTTCACAATCCTTTGTCGACTGTGGAGCAGCGCTCAATCGCGGGGAAACACTGGACTACTTGCGCTACGGGGAGATGCACCTACCCACCTCGCTGCGAGCTGATCGGCCGACG
>JAHDIL010000061.1 GCA_020630835.1 Verrucomicrobiota bacterium | reverse complement strand
ACTTTTGTTCAGTCGACTTGGACGGAGGCTATCAATCATGATCCAGCGATCACCTATATCCAGACGGGGAATCAGATTCCGGGTCGTCCGAGTATGGGATCGTGGGTGAGCTATGGACTGGGAAGTCTTAATCGCAATCTTCCGGATTTTGTCGTTCTTAACTGCCAGCCGAGAGGGCAGGCGCTATACTCCCGCTTATGGGGCAGCGGATTTCTTCCCTCCAAACATGCAGGAGTCGCCTTTCGTGATCAAGGTGACCCCGTTCTTTATTTATCAAATCCCGAGGGCGTAGACACGAAACTGCGTCGGGCAATGTTGGATAAGCTGGGACGTATGAATGCCCGTATTCATGATGAGATCGGGGACCCTGAAACGCACGCTCGTATCGCCCAGTATGAAATGGCTTTCCGTATGCAGGCGAGCGTTCCAGAGCTTACAGACACCAGTAATGAGCCTGCCCATATTAAGAAAATGTATGGCCCTGACGTTGATACGCCGGGCACTTTTGGTTACAACTGTTTGATGGCCCGTCGCATGGCGGAGCGCGGCGTTAGATTTACACAGATTTTCCATCGAGGTTGGGACAATCATAATCAGCTGCCCAAAAAAATTGCGGCGCAATCTAAAGAAATTGACCAACCAGCCTGGGCACTTATTCAGGACCTCAAGCAACGTGGGCTTTTAGAAGACACTCTAGTGGTCTGGGGCGGAGAATTTGGACGAACAGTTTTCAGTCAGGGGGTTCTCACGAAAGACAACCATGGGCGTGACCACCACCCGCGCTGTTTCACGACTTGGATGGCAGGCGGAGGTTTGAAACCTGGTGTCACACATGGGGAGACGGATGACTACTCCTACAACATCACTAAGGATCCCGTTCACATTCGTGACCTCAACGCAACTATCCTACATCAGCTGGGTATTGATCACAATCGCTTCTCGGTGAAGCATATGGGGCTAGATCAAAAGCTGACGGGTGTAGATCATGCCCACGTGGTGAAGGATATCATTGTGTGATTGCGTTCGGTGCGGTGTGGAGGGCTGTTAGGAAGCTCAGGCTTGCATGCGAGTCTGGGTTCCTTGGGTTTTACGCTGCTCGCTCCGTTGTCATATCATGAATGGCTGAGGATCTCTCGAGTGGTGTAGCCTTTTACGATTGGCCGAGTCGAAAACGGTAATACATAACTTGGGTAGTCTCAGCCAGCGGTTCGGCACCTGAAATTTGGAAAAGCGTTTCAGGACCAAAGATTCCGATCAAGTGTCCGAAACTGAATGGCTTCCAGTAGGTGTTCCTCTTCAATGTCTTTTGCTCCTGCTAGATCAGCGATAGTGCGAGATACTTTCAGGATACGGTCGTGAGCACGGGCTGTGAAGTTGAGCGTCTCCATCGCCTGGGCGAGGACGCTTTCACAAGAGCGACTTAGAGCACAGTGCTTGCGTAGATTTCGGCTACTCATCTGGGCGTTTGTAAGGGTGCTAAAGTCAGTTCCGAATCGGGCGACCTGTAGGTGGCGGGCTTCTTCTACCCGTTCACGAATAGTGGCAGAGCTTTCTCCTTTCTGGCGCGAACGCAGTGTCTCATAGTCTACAGCGGGAACGTCAACGTGGAGGTCGATGCGGTCTAGCAGCGGGCCACTGATCTTGGCGCGGTATTTTTCGATCTGAGTGGGTAGACAGCGGCAGTCGCGTGAGGGGTCGCCAAGGTAGCCGCAGGGGCATGGGTTCATAGCTGCTACCAGGCTAAACTCACTAGGAAAGGTGAATTTTCCGGCTGCTCGTGAGATGGTGACGCGGCCGTCCTCTAGGGGCTGCCTCAATACCTCGAGGGTAGACCGTCGAAATTCTGGTAGTTCGTCAAGAAAGAGAATGCCGTTGTGAGCGAGACTGACCTCGCCAGGAGAGGGATTGCTACTACCACCTAGTAGTCCGACATCGGAAATCGTGTGATGGGGGCTGCGGAATGGGCGGTTCGCGACAATACTTTCGCCGCTTTCAATCATGCCGGCAACGCTGTGGATTTTGGTTGTCTCAATTGCTTCAGCCTCCGTCATGCGGGGCAGTATCGTCGTAAGGCGCTTAGCGAGCATGGACTTGCCTGTCCCAGGGCTGCCTAACATGAGGACATTATGACCTCCAGCCATGGCGATTTCCAGCGCTCGTTTAGCCATGGCTTGACCTTTGACATCCGCAAAGTCGATAGACTGGTTTTGTCGAGTGCGGAAGAACTTCTCACGGTCGAGCTTTTCAGGGCGGGTCTCGCCGGCGCCGGTGAGCACGGAGTAAGCTTCGGTGAGTGTGTGCACTCCGTAAACGTAGATCCCCTCTATAATTGCTGCTTCTCCAGCGTTTTCGTGAGGGACCATAATAGCGCGGTATCCTTGGCGTTTCGCTTGCAGAGTATGGGCGAGGATACCTTTGATCGGTCGCACGCGCCCATCCAAAGCAAGTTCTCCAGCCATGGCACACATGGCGAGGGCGTTGTCCTTAAGTTTTCCGTTTTTTTCTTCTGATGTAGCCATTAGTCCTATGGCGATGGGCAGGTCAAAACTGGGCCCTTCTTTCTTCACATCAGCAGGAGCTAAATTGACAGTGATCTTGTGTCCCGTGGGGTAGTGTTTGCCGGAATTAGTGATGGCGGTGGTCACCCGATCGATGCTTTCCCGCACGGCAGCGTCGGGAAGGCCCACAATACGCATCTCGCCTTCCCCTCCTCCTGCATTCACCTCGACTTCGACCGAAATGGCGTCGATGCCGTGAAGGACTGATGAGTTAGCTCGTTGCAGTGAGGTGCGCATTTGACCATGTTTTCAGCAAACTACGACGGCTGCAAGAGAAATATGTTCAAAATAACAAAATCAGCCAAACAGAGTGAAGGCAAAAATCGAGATGCCAGGGAGCTGCTGGGGGGAAATGCTCAGGTGTTTTGAGGCAGCTCGAAGCAACGCTAGCTATCCCTGTGAGGCAGAACCAGGCCGTGGAGAGGCTAAGGCCAAGTGCCAAAGCTGGTGTGGCGCAGCATGCCGCCGACAAACTCATCCAAAACAGCCTAGATAGGTGGGAGGGTGCGCGATAGGCTTGAGCGTCGCTTTCTAGATTGATTTTCGTTTCGAGCTGAGCTGTGAGCAGAAGATTGCTGAAGGCTAGGCCAAAAACACCGATAAACCAGATGGCATAGCGCTGAAGGGGCGGATCGGAATGGTTTGGGAGAAGCATCACGCCGACAGCAAAGCCGAAAGCCATAGCCAATTCCTTTAGCGGGAGATGGGTAAGGTTACCCGTATTTATCCGAAAGCTGTGTGTCCAGCGGCAGAGAAGTAAAAAACTGAGCACGCTCCCTCCCACGAGACATCCGGTGATGAGGAACGATCGAGAGATGTTAAAGCTGAGCCATGCTACGCTCAGCCAAGTGGCCGTGGTCAGGTAGAGAAGCGCCCCTCGGTGTTTCAAGGCGAAGTGGTGACGCGCGGTGTTGGGAGCGCTGTGCTGCTGTTGGCACGAGGCGTGCGACCGGTCCACGCCCTTACGGTCGCGGCTACGCGTGGGAGTTGCAGTAGTGTAGCCGCGCGTGTGAACGCGTGGACGACGAAAGTCCAGTGCCCTACCTTTGACTGAGCGGTCCACGACCTGACCGTCGCGGTTACGCAGGGGATGTGCACTTGATCTCATTACGTCAACTAAGCGATCCGTCAGATACACACCCCAAACAGCAACAAACATTACCCACATTGCCGCGTGAGGAGTTGGCGCTCCCTGCTCCTTTAGAACGAGCTGGGTCAATCCCACGGCAATCAGAGGGGCATCTAGCGCCAAAAGATTGGGGAACATCAGTATCCGCTCGAGGCCTTTGCCTAGTGCTTGTTTCCGAACCGGTGCTTGCGCATTCACAGGACCATTGCTTTCATGGCTCTTTACTTGGTTCAAGCTATGATTGACTCGACTTCTTCTTCTCCTTCTGTTTACGCGCTCATCTTGGCCGGCGGGAGTGGCACTCGATTTTGGCCATTAAGCCGGAATGCCACCCCTAAGCAGTTGCTCGCCCTATTCGACGAGGAAACACTGGTGGAGAAGTCTGTGCGCCGACTAGAGGGCTTGATCCCTCGGGAGAACATCATCATTCTCACAAATACAGTGCAAAAGCCTGGAATCGAGGCAGTGCTCCCAGAACTGTCTGCTAATCAGATCATTGCTGAGCCTGCTCGGCGTGACACGGCTCCTGCGATCGCGCTTGCGGCCGCGTGGATCGCCAGGCGAGATCCCGAAGGTATCATGGTAGCCCTTCCGGCAGACCAGTTAATAACCGACCCTGAGGGTTTTCGTCAGCAGCTCGCAGCTGCCGCTGAAGTGGCCCACCGAGAGCAGGGGATTGTCACTCTCGGGATCGATCCCACCTGGGCCTGCCCAGGTTACGGGTATATTGAGCAGGGAAAGCCTGCTGAGCCGAGCTCTACTGGCGTTCCGGTTTCGACCGTTGCCGCCTTTCGCGAGAAACCTTCAGCAGAGGTGGCAGAGGGATTCCTTGCCAAAGGGGGGTTCTTTTGGAATGCCGGTATATTCATATGGCCTATTCCTTTGTTGCGCTCGGAGTTTAGCAAGCATTGCCCCACATTGGCTACCTTTGTGGATGAGCTCATGGAAACCCAGGATGAAAAAGCCTTTAGTCGATTTATCGATGAGTGTTTCGTTCACTTGGAAAAGGTCTCTATCGACTATGCTCTGATGGAGCACGTGGAGCGTGTTTTTGTTATTAATGCCGACATCGGATGGGATGACGTAGGCGGCTGGCCATCTGTTGCTAAATATCTGACACAGGACGACGCGGGTAATGCTTATAGAGGGAAGTTCATAGGCCTGGGGGCGAAGGGGAATATAGTTTTTTCTAAGGGGGAGGATCATCCCTATGTTTCCCTTCTGGGAGTTGAAAATCTGATTGTTGTGCAGACAGAAGACGCCCTCCTTGTCGCGGATCGAAACGATGCGGATGCCATTAAAAAGTTGGTTGATCAGCTTCCTGACTGCCTTCTGTGATAGAGGTATGGAATTTACCCGCGCTTTAGGTATTGATTACGGCACGGCTCGTATCGGTTTAGCTGGTAGCGATGATTTGGGAATGATGGCGCATCCCCTAGAGACGGTGAGTGCTACCCCTTTAGCAGAAGCCCTCTCCCGTATCGTCGAGGTGGTAGCGGAGCGGAAGGTAGAGGATCTTGTTATTGGTCTTCCGCTTCACATGAATGGTGACGAGGGTGAAGCAGTGAAAAAAGTCCGGGGGTTCATGAGAAAACTGAAACCCTTGTTATCTTCCCACGTTCGCATTCATGAAATCGATGAACGCTACACTACAGTAGATGCCATGGCGAAACTCCACGAGGTGGGCCGCAACGCGAAGAACACGCGCCACATCATCGATCAGGCGGCTGCGGTCGAGATTCTTCAGCAATGGCTGGAACAGAGGGATGATGGCCAAAATTTTATGGGCGAACCACCGTTCTCCGAATCGTAAGACAACACTTTATGACTAAGCTTTCGAAAAAACCCACCGTCGGGGTCATTGGTATGGGCATTATCGGTCAACGAGTTGCCAGTTTGCTGGATAAAGCTGGCTACACAGTAACGGTCTGGAGCCGGACACCGAAGCCTCTGCCCCGTTTTGTTGGATCGGCTGCCGAGGTGGCGCAGGTTAGTGACATTATTCAGATTTTCGTCAATCGGAGCGAGGATCTGCTCGAGATCATGGCGGCGCTCTCTGATCAGCTTTCCGGGTCCAAGACCGTTATCGCTCATGCAACGGTAAGCGCCGAAGCCATGCGGGAAGCCGCATCTCTGGCACAGGCGCGTGGGGCTGTTTTTATAGAGGCTCCCTTTACAGGAAGTCGCCAGGCAGCCGCAGCAGGGCAGCTTGTCTATTACACAGGCGGAAAGACGGATGACCTCGATGCTGTTAGACCGGTGCTCGACGTCAGCTCCAAGGAGGTCCTACCCATAGGTGACATAGGGGAGGCCTCGTTAATTAAAATAGCGACGAATATGATCACAGCGACGACGGTGGAAGTGTTGGCGGAGGCATACGCGCTAACTGGGGCGAACGGGATAGATCCTGAAAAGCTGCAGTCTGCGATCGAGAGCAACGCTTGCGCTTCAGGTGTCACGGCGCTCAAACTTCCCGGTATTATTCATGGCGATTATTCTCCCCACTTTTCGCTTAAGAATATGTTTAAAGATGCGCAGTATGCGCTCGATGCTGCCTCAGCCATTGATCTGGAGATGCCGGCGATGAAAGCGACCGCGTCAGAACTTTTTGATGCTCTGGAGGAAGGAGCTGGTGAGGAAGATTTTTCTGTAATCGCTCGTCGTTTCCAAGAGGGGGAGGAATTCTAGGTGGGCGCGGAATGCGTCCGATATAGCCGCGCAATGCGGATCAGGAGGTAACGCCGATTTTTAAAACCGAGCCGTAAGTATCGATACCATGCCAGAGCTCTCATCTACCTTCATTACATTTCCTCGGCGCACGCGCCTGCGCCTCACCGGGCCAGACGCTGTTCGTTTCTTGAACGGTCAAATATCGAACGATGTCACGAAACTGAACAAAACCATCGCCCTACCTGCCTGTGTCTGTCAGCTAAAGGGGAAAGTGGAAGCCCTCATCTGGATGGCCCAGGATGATGAAGGGGGGATCCTCGTTGATGGAGACTGGTCACAGAGAGAAGCCCTCCTAACGCGCCTGGATCGCTACCTCATAGCCGACGATTGTGAGTGGAGCGATGAATCCGATGACGCGGCCCTTATCCACCTGCCGTCACGTGATGCGGTGCCAAAAGAGTTGGCCCAGTATCCTTGGCGATCAACGCGACGCTTTCGTGACAGCGGTATCGATCTCTGGCTTGCTCAGGGCTCTTTGTCCAAAGCCCGAGAAGTCATCAATGATCTAGGCCTAGAAGAAATCACGCCGGACAGTGGCGAAAGCTGGCAACTGTTTAACGCAGAACAAGCGCATCCGCTGCCTGGCCGAGAGATAACAGGGGAGGCTTTACCTGCCGAGCTCGGTTTAGATGGCTGGGCCGTTGATTTTCATAAAGGCTGCTATCTAGGCCAGGAAGTGATTTCGCGTGTCGAAAGCGTGGGTGGGGTCAAAAAGAAGGCGGTTATTGTCGTCACTGAGGAAGAAATATCCGATCAGAAACAGGAAATTTCGGTTTCAGGAACGATAAAAAAGATCATTCCGATCTCACTTTTGACATCACACAGAGGAAAAACACGCACACTCTGTTGGGGGGCGCCAGCTGCCAAAGCCTATGAGCAGTGGGATCTGACGCAGAAATGATGACCAGGAAAGCCGTAACGGACGAGCCCGAACACTTCTTAGAAAAAAAGAAACATTTTTGGTTGCGGCGTCAGAATCAATCATTAAGGTCATTCTCACGCTAGAAGAATAGCGCCTCTTGTTGCCCAACATGGCATTAGATGTGCTCTTCAAGCTGCGGGAACTCAAAAATCCCGCAACTCAAACCAAAGGATAACTCAGTATGAAAAAATCAATTCTGTTCGCAATCGTAGGAGCATTTGGTCTCGCAGCACAAGCTGGTGACTACACTCCTGTCTACAGCGCAAAGGGTGGTATGACACCTTCTGCTATCGAAGAATGCCCCGATCTCGGTGGCGAAATCAGCTTCGGTTACGACACCAAATACATCTACCAAGGTGCTGATCTTGGCCGTGACGCTTTCTGGGCCGACGTCAATTACTCTTTCGATACCGGTTTTGTCCCTGTGAATGTTGGCCTTTGGTATATCAACCCAACTGGTCCTAGCCTTCCTGGTGGTGGAACTGCTGCCAACGACGAGCTTGACATCTATGTTTCAGCTGACCTCGGTTCCTTCGGAGGTTTCGATGTGAGTATTGACTACATCCACTACATTTATCCTGAAGCCGGTGGTGACGAAGGCGAAATCGGCATTGATATCTCCAAGTCTCTCGGATTTGTAGACATCGGCGCATCTGCTGGCTACATGCTTACGAGCGCAGGTCGTGAGGGTTCATGGATCTACAATGCCTATGTTGCTAAAGAGTTCGGACTTACTGATGCTTTTGCTTTAGGGCTTGAGGCTGGTATCGCATACAGCGACGGCTACAACTTTGCAGGTGCTGATTGGAACCACTGGTATGTTACAGCGTCTACAGCTCTTGAGCTTAACTGCCGCTCTTCCATCAATCCTTACATCACTTACCAGGGTAACGATTTCCTCGGTGGTGCAGACGAATTCTACGGTGGTGTTTCTCTCACCGTTTCTTTCTAAGACACTTATAGGTTTTATTTAAAACCTTTGGTGAAACGCCTTCCCTCCGGGGAAGGCGTTTTTTTATGCCC
>JAHDIL010000060.1 GCA_020630835.1 Verrucomicrobiota bacterium | reverse complement strand
GTCCAATATCATTGCCGCGATGAAAAAGAAGGTGATCAGCGCAAGGACTTGCCAGGCAAGGCCCGAGGATTCCTTGCCGAGGCCGAAGTAATGAATGAGCGCGCCCAACCAGATCATCAGCGTTCCCGGTAGAATGGGGAGAAACGAACCAATCAGGCCTGCTAAAATCAGGAGGATGGCGAGTAGCCACCAAATGGAGGAGACGGCATTGCCCAGGCTCAGCCACTCGGGGGCTTTCCATTCCGGAAGAGAGAGCCAGCAAGAGAGTGTTTCTATCGTTTGAAAGAGGAGTTCCATAGGGAGTTTACGCCGAGTGTTACGTTTTTTGACCAGTAGGGCGCACAAGTATATCAGTGACATCGACGCGACTGGGCGCGCAGATTTGATGCATGGCTAGCTCGGCCATGTCCTCCGGCTGCAGGATGTCGTATCCGATGTCTGATTTCTGGAAACCTTGTTCATCCCCAGTCGTGAAATATTCGTCCAGCAGCTGCGTATCCACGAAGCCAGGGGATAGGCAGGATACGCGCACGCGGGATCCGCTAGCGCGCAGCTCCTGTCGCAAGGCTTCCGTCATGGCTCTGACGGCGAATTTCGTAGGGGCGTAGCACCCTCCCTTACCCGGCACGCGATGTCCTGACATGCTGCTAATATTGATAATGTCTCCTTCGCCCGAGGCGGGGAAGAAGCGTAGAGCTGCCTTTGTCACCTCGGAGAGAGCTAGCACATTGATCTCGAACATCTCGCGCCAATCGGCCGGGTCACCATTGATGAGTGAGCTTTGACGGGCGACGCCAGCGGCATTGATAAGTATGTCCAGCCCGCCCATTGACTCAGCGGCACTCCGCACCGCAGCTGGAGTGTCAGCAGATCGGGAAAGATCGTGGGCGATGAGCGTTACTCGATTCGACTCCTCTTTGGGAAAACCTAGGTCTGCCGACGTGAGCTGATCGAGTGATCTCCCCACTACAGAAACAGAGGATCCTGCCGTCCATAGCGCCTTCCCGATTGCCAGGCCGATCCCCCGCGAGCCGCCGGTTACGAGAGCTTTTCTGCCGGATAGAGGAGTCGATTGAGCTTTCATTTTGTTTACTACAGCCAATAAAGGAGGCTTATACCTCTCATAGCAAGATCCAAGACCTTGTTCGTAGGTAATTTCTGGATGAGGGTGGGGGAGCCTTCGTATCTTTCTTAACTTTGGAGTTTATGCGCATTATTTTGGTTCTTTTGGTTTTGGTTTTTTTCGCGGGTGTTACTGCGGCTGAGGAGGTTTCGGGTGGGGGGTGGCCTCACTTCTTGGGCCCGAATCAAAATCTTCATACCCGTGAGCCGGTTGATATTGTTTCATTTGATGAATCTGGACCTGAGCTGTTGTGGGAGGTTGAAAAGGGGCACGGGCATCCAGGTCCTGTCGTTTTTGGAGATACCCTAGTTTACCTTCATCGGATCGATCAAGAAGAGGAGGTCATAGCTCGGTCGGCAGAGACCGGAGATGAGTTGTGGAAGCACCGCTACCCGGTAGAGGTTGGACAGAGCTATGGCATAGTCGATGCGCCTCGAGCGGGGCCGACCTTCAGTGAAGACGGTGAGGTCGTCCTCACGGTCGGGAATGAGGGGGATGTCCATGCCTTTGCCTCTGATTCAGGCGCGATCCTGTGGAGTGTTTCTCTTCCTGAGGTTTACGGAGAAGCACCCTCTTTTTTTGGCTATGGCTCCAGCCCGCTCATCAGGAGCGACGTTGTTTATCTGCAGGCGGGAACCGACGAGGCAGGTGTGGTCGCGTTGGATCTAAAAACAGGACGAGAGCTCTGGCGCTGCGACCATTCTTACTTCGGCAGCTTCGCCTCACCGATACTGGTCACGCTGCACGGAGAGGAACGTTTGCTTGTCTTTGCAGGGGGCATGACACAGCCGCCGGTGGGTGGCCTGGTCATCATAGATCCATCAGATGGCACGAAAATCAGTGAATTTCCCTGGCGTTCTGAGAACTTCGCTAGCGTCAACGCGTCGACCCCCGTCCCGTGTGGGGAGAATCGCATCTTTATCACAGAGGATTATGGGAAAGGCGGCGTGATGCTGCAGGTGGCAGCGGATGGCTCGCTGAGCACTCTTTGGCGTCTCGCTGAGTTCGGTTGTCAGTTTCAAACTCCTGTATACCGAGATGGCATCCTCTATGGCCTAGGGGGTAGCGGCGGGCTACTCCTCGCTGTCGAGGCCGCCAGCGGCCAGATCCTGTGGTCAGAGATGATGTATGATCGCACCATCCTGTGGCAGGGCAGAGATCTCCCCGTCAGCCTAGGTAAAGGACATCTGGTATGTGTGGGTGAGAGCTTTCTTATGCAGTCAGAGAATGGATCCCTTTTCCACATCGAGCTTAACCGCCACCACTTTACTATCCTATCAAAAGCACGCCTACACTATGCTCCGGAGACATGGAGCCCACCAGTGATAGCTGGTGGGCGTCTTTTTGTTGTTCAGAGTGAATTGGGCAGGGCTATGAGAGCCTATCGGATCGCTAAGTAGGTTCAGGAGCCTCATTACTCGGCTCTATTTGTTCTTCCTCTTTCGCTAGGTGAAGCGGGTGCAGTGGATTCGCCAGTGGGAAAAATGCGCGTTTTGTCGAGGTGCCAGCCTGCCAAATACTGTGGGCCATTTCCAGGGCTTTTGTGGCGTTTTCGGTCGGGAGGTTGGCCGGCTCGTCTTGTTCGATCATATTTAGGAAATCATCGACTATGAGCGATAGCGGACGCTCATTGATTTCGTTGTTTTCCTTCCGTGGAGGCCATGGGATGGCTTTTTCAAGGAATCCATCCACAGCCTCGGCTGGGCGCAGTAGGAAGAGCTTCACCTCATCCTTTGACCAGCGGATAAGCATCTTTGCCTTTGTGCCTGTAATTAGCGCAGATGGCCCAGTAGCATTCACCGGAAGCCGGTGATCTGAGGAGAAAGAAGCCATTATCCCGCTGCCCAGGACAAATTGGGCGCGGATGCATTCACCTACCACTGGGCCTAAATTGCCCTCGATTCCCCCTAGCCGAGCCTCGTCAGAGAGCGGGGGGGCGCCTTTTTCTATGATCTGCGCGTCGCAGTATTCAGGATCTCCCCCGAACCAACGGATGAGGTCGAGCCCGTGAAGCCCATGGATGAGCAGGTCTTCGCCCCCAGCCCTGGGTCCCTGCTCACCCTCGATGGCAATCTCGATGATTTCTCCGACGAGACTCTTGTATCGCTCTCGAAACGCCTGCACATCAGGGTGGTGGCGTAGAGGGAGGATCGGGAGTATGCACTTCTTGGCAGTCCGCATCTTTGCGAGCAACTTGCCAGATACCTTCAAGTTGGAAGCGATCGGCAAAGCGGCAAGAACATGAGAGCCATTCGTGACGGCCTCCATCAAAGCCTTTTCACGAGTTGCTATGGCGCCGCAGGAAACAATGCTGACGCGGATGTTTTCATTTTTGAAAAGAGTTTCACTGTCGGTGTATAGCTTGCGCGCTCCGCTTCGCACCTGAGCCTGATTTGCTAGCTCTTCATCCTCTGCCTGCACCGCATCGATACGAGTGCCCTCAAGACGTTGAAAGACTTTTTCGAGTTCGGAATCAGCCGTCGCATCAGTGAATATGGCAACCCGTATACCGTTGTATTCAGGTTCAGGAGCGGGCTCTTCAGGCGCAGGCCCTGAGCTTTGTTCTAGCGACTCATCTGAGCTTGGCTCGTCGGCTTGAATCGAGGACGAGTTCTGCGCGGGCTCACTCTTTGCAGGTTTCTCTTCCTCCTCCTCCGACGCCGCTTCGCTGCGACTTGTCGCCATTCGGCGGACAGGTTTGAAAAGACCAGATGCGGCCATCCCGGCGCTGGCGTATAGCGGCTGATCTTCCTTGGAAGAATCTATTTCTGAATCGCTCATTTAACAGATCTTAACGAAAATCAGTTAGAAAGCAACTTTCTGACAGAGCGTCGCTTAGCTCCTAGCACATAGATGAGGCGGTAGGAGTAAGATTTCGATAGCCGATCGCGGACTTGAGCGTAACGTTCAGTATGACAAGATTGTCCCTCTCTGTTGTGTGTTGGCTTGCGGCTCTTCTTCCCTGCGCTCTGGGGGCTGACTGGCCACAATATCTCGGGCCGGACCGCGACGGGACATGGTCTGAGGAATCGATCCTTACCGCATTCCCCGAGCAGGGGCCAGAGGTGCTTTGGCGCGTGGATGTAGGTTATGGCTACAGTGGCCCTGCGGTAGCGGATGGGCGTGTCTTTCTCAGCGACTATGTGGTAACCAAAGGGGAGCTTAGCAACAATCCGAGCAGTCGCACGCCGTTAGAGGGCCAAGAGCGCGTCAGGGCCTTCGATGTGAAAACTGGGGAGGAACTTTGGGCCTACAGCTACACGCAGCCTTACAATCTGTCATACCCAGGGGGGCCACGCAGCACGCCCACGTATGCTGACGGAAAGCTCTACATGCTGGGCGCTGAGGGGCGCTTCACTTGTTTGAAGGCAGAAACTGGTGAGGTGCTTTGGGAGCAAAACTGGATGGAGGCATACGACATAAAGGAATCTCCCATTTGGGGGTTTTCCATGCATCCGCTTATCGCTGGAGACACGCTCTATGCCCTGGTGGGTGGAGAGGGCTCCGTGGCTGTAGCGTTTGATAAAGATACGGGCGCCGAAAAATGGCGCGCTCTGTCTTCTGTAGGGATTGGTTATTGCCCTCCCACGTTGATTGAGGCCGGTGGTGCGCAGCAGCTGTTGATCTGGCATCCTCAGGCACTTAACGCCCTAAATCCTAAGACGGGAGAAACCTACTGGACAGTCCCCCTGAAGCCGAATTATGGCATGTCTATATCCCCGCCGAGCAAGGTGGGGAACTTCGTTTTCGCCAGTGGCATTGGTAAAGTCGGCGCACTTATCGAGTTGAGCGAATCTGAGCCCGCCGCCGAGATTAAATGGCGTGCCAAGCCAAAGGAGGCTGTCTTTACCGCCAACGTCAAACCAATCATCAAGGATGGTATTATCTATGGTTGCGACGTGGACACCGGGGCGATGATGGCAGCGAGACTAGAGGATGGTCAGCGACTATGGGCATCGACGGTTCCCACATTAAATGTGGAGAAGCCCGAGCGCAGAGCCAGGCATGGGACTGCCTTTATGACGCTGCATAAGCCGAGCGGGCTCTTCTATCTATATGCGGAAACCGGTCACCTCATTATTGCCGATCTTACGGCAGAGGGTTACCGAGAAATCAGTCGTGTCAGGCTTCAGGAGCAAACTAACGAGGCCTTTGGTCGTCCCGTTGTCTGGGCAGCACCTGCATTTGCGGAGCAGTCAGCGTTCCTGAGAAACGATAAAGAGCTGATTCGCGTCAATTTAGCAGAGTAGACGGAGCTTCGGCGTGGCGAAGGCTATGCTCAGGAAGCCTAACGAAATTACGGCGCTGCTTCTTCCTGCTTCGGTATCCGATCAAAACGTAGCACGACGATCATCATGGCTATAAACGCTAGCACTGTCCCATAAACCAAAAAGGACTGCAGGCCGAATCGGGATACCACTAGCCCTGCTAGCGCTCCTGCTACGACTCGTGAGGAGCCTGAAACCGTCATGATAAACATGCCCTGAATGGAATTGCGGAATTCCTTTCCGGCCAGTCGGTTGATAAACATTACCGGCACCACAAACAGAGCCAGCACCTCCAGGCCATGGCAAGCTTGGGTCAGCAAAGCCGTCCATATATTGGGACAGACGGCCAACAATCCCATCCGCAGGCTCATGCAGGCGAGGCCGGCGATCAGTATCCCCCGCAGCCCTATGCGAGCCTGCAGCTTCGGCATCCAGATGGTAAAGGCAATTTCGATAGCCACCCCAATACACATGATCGGTCCCACGAGCCCCTCCGCTACCCCGATGACATCGACCATATAGTTTGCTATGAAACCATAGTAGGCTGATGACGCCAGATAAGCGATCATCAGAGCGATACAGAGCCAGCGGACGTTGGCTTGTCCCCAGAGTGCTTCTAGCGCTTTTCTACTCGGTAGCGCACCGTTCAGCTCGGGACGTGGCGAAATGCGCGGCAGGGTGAAGGTGTTGACTAGGCTCAAGAGCGCGAAACCTACGGCACATAGCATAATGCTGTTTAGAGAGGCTCCCTCCTTTAGCGGGTAGTAGAGGATGAGGCTGGGCACGATGAAACCAATGGTGCCCCAGACGCGGACTGTCGGATAAACTAACGGTTCCTTGCCTGCGTTCTTCAGATCTTCTGCTAGCGAAAAATAATAGCCATCTTGGAGCGGCAGCATGGCGACAAAGGCGAGCCCGTAAAAGACGAATAGCGTGAGTATGAGCGCCGTATCCTGAGTAAAATACATACCCAAAAATACCGCCGTGCAGATGGCGAAGGATGTGCGCAGGATTTTCCTCGAGTCGACTTGGCGGTCTGCCAGTAGGGTTATCAACCCTGGGGAGATGAGCATGGGCAAATTAATCAGCGTCATCGACAAGCCGATCTGGAGAAAAGAAAAACCAGCTTCAGCTTTGAGAAAAACGGTGATCAGAGGGGTGACTGACCCGACCACGGCAAAGGCCAGGAAAAACTGCCGCGAGAGAGCGATCATGCCTCGGGCTCCCATTTGACCACGGCTTGATCGGGATCGACAAACTGTTCTCGGTATTCATCAGTGTTGATTTCGAATATCTCTGAGAAATCTTCTTCCAAGAACTCAACATTAAAATAGCCCATAACAGTGGCGATTTCATTAATGTTTGTCTCTCCCTGTAGTAATCGGCTAGCCACGTGGAAAGCGCGCCGGCGTTTTGCGTAGGCGCCGATTTCCAAGCCGACCTCGCGTTGGAAGTCAGCCTCGGCCTGCGCTTGGTCAGAGCTTGCCCAGTCCAGTTGATCAGGATGGAACCGCTCACCACGTCTCATGGCCAATTCTACTCTATCCAGAATCCTACGAACGCCCTCTGAGGTGCGCATACCCTCTTTTTCCCGCCAGAAAGCAAAAAACTCATCAGCGAAAAGTTGCAGCACTTTGAGCAAAGCTACGCGCAGGACCGCCCGGTTGTGCCCAGGGTCTAGAAGGCGCTGTTTGAGGTAGGGTATCGCGACTTCCTCACGGAGAAAAGATGTGTCCGGTCTCTTCTTGGCACACGGAACCAGCTTTGATCGAGGAATAGTGAGAGCACGGCATCCGCTCCTACCGTTAGCGAATAGTCAGGAGTGAGAAACTCAGGCATGAAACGCACGCGCAGCAGTTTCACATTTTCCGGTCGTCGGATGTGGTGCGTTTCTCCTGGATGCACAAGAATGGCTGAGCGCTCTCGCAGGGCGGACTCCGTCGTATCCGAGGCATAAAGAAAATGCCCTTGCTGCACAAGATAGATTTCAGGAAACCGCACCGCGCGAAATTCGTGGTCCTTCACTAGCGAGAACTGAGTGATCTGGATAGGCCACCCGCCGACTCGCTCGATCCGGTTCGCGCGTAGGCCGCGCTTGCTCGTAAAAATGCCCATGGACTTGGCGCATCCAAACCCAGAAAATAGTAAACTGCAACAAGCTTGGTCATCAGCTTTCTGAGGTATTGTTTTCTGCTCTTGGCGCGTATAGTCTGCCATGAGCCAGCACACCTCCATTGACTCCATTCGGCACGATTATCAGCGAGACAGCCTTGGTCGTAGCGATCTGAACCCATCTCCCCATGAGCAGTTCGCCGTCTGGCTGCAGGATGCGATCGATAGCGGCCTACCTGAGCCGACAGCCATGACCTTAGCAACAGTTGGCGCTGATGGCGGTCCCACAGCGCGAACCGTCTTGTTGAAAGACCAGTCTCAGGGTGGTTTCACCTTTTACACCAATTACGAAAGCCGGAAAGGCCAGGAAATGGCAACTCAGCCACAGGTCGGGCTGCTATTTCTCTGGAAAGAGCTCGAACGGCAGGTCCACATCAGAGGCGTGGTGGAAAAAGTTAGCCAGGAGGAGTCGGAGAGCTATTTTTTTTCCCGCCCTTACGCAAGCCGCATTGGTGCCTGGGCGTCGCGACAGAGTCAGGAAATCGAGAGTCGTGAAGCCCTCCTAGCCCAAGCCGCTGAGGCTGAGGCGCGCTTTCCTGATACAGGTGCTGACGATTGCGTGCCTCTACCTGAATTCTGGGGCGGGTATCGCGTGAAACCGACCAGCTTCGAATTCTGGCAGGGCGGACCGGGGCGGAAGCATGACCGTTTCATCTATAGGCCGGAAGAGGGCGGCGATTGGGAGATCATTCGCCTGAATCCGTAGCCTCTGTGTCAGGTCTGATTAAGAGCTCAGCGTCGGATTGCGATTCGCTATCCGCGGCGAGTCTCCGGTCGATTAGGATTGAGGATATGATCTCGACCCCCCTTTCGAAGATAGTTCCCTCCGCAATGAAGACCTC
>JAHDIL010000059.1:5821-8431 GCA_020630835.1 Verrucomicrobiota bacterium | reverse complement strand
TTACGAGATGGAGGGCCTAAAGGAGACGAAAGAACTGGCTATAGACACACCATTTGGCCAGCCGTCGGATTCCCTCATTCATGGAAAAATAGACGGCCGTGATATTTACTTTCTCGCTCGGCACGGTCGAGGTCATCGCCTGCTCCCTACCGAAATCAATCACCAGGCGAACATTTGGGCCCTGCGCTCCGTCGGCGTGCGATTCCTCATCTGCGTGACCGCCGTGGGGTCGTTGAAAGAGGAATATGCCCCACGGCACATCGTCCTACCGGATCAGTATTTCGACCGCACTAGCCAGCGTGCTCGCCACACCTTCTTCGGCGAGGGCATTGTAGCTCATGTCGCTTTCGGAGATCCTGTCTCAGAAGGCCTGCGCAGGCGCCTTGCAGAAGCCGCGTGCGCTTGTGGAGCAACGGTCCATAACGGGGGCACGTATGTGAATATGGACGGCCCCGCTTTTTCAACGCGCGCCGAATCCGAAACCAACCGCAAGCTGGGATTTGATATTATCGGCATGACAAATCTGCCAGAGGCTAAACTCGCCCGTGAGGCGGAGATCGCTATAGCTACCCTCGGAATGGTAACCGACTACGACTGCTGGAAGGACGACGAAGACGACGTCACAACTGAGTCAGTCATCGCCCACGTGCAGGCGAATGCACAACTCGCGCAGGACATCGTCGCCCGCACCATTCCCACGATCCCGGACACCGCGGCCTGGCCAGAGCACTCAGCTCTCGAAGCCGCGCTTTTCACTCCAAAAGATCTCTGGCCCGAAGCAACTGCCACAAAATTGCAGCCGATTCTCAATCGCTTTCTCAAATCTTAGAATAGTTTCCTTTTTGATTTGCATTATTATAAACTTTTCTTAATTTCCTCCGCAGCGCCCTTAACTTTTTAAAATTTTGAAAGCTCACTTTTACCTCTGCTGTATTTCCGTTTTCCTGCTTGGGGCGCTTGTCAGCTGCTCCACTCCAGGGGCGATGAAAAGCAAAAAGCAGAATGCGACGATCGCTACCGCGCTGCCGCAGGGCGGCTTAGCTAGCCCCAACTGGAACCACGCAGCTGGGAATGGGCCCCTACCTAAAAGTGTCGGCAACAAAGCGACCTATTTCAGCATCAGCACCTCGCAGCCGGTGCTCGCGCTTACCTTCGATGACGGACCGCATCCCGTGCACACCCCTCGTCTGCTCGATATTCTCAAGGCTCGCAATGTCCGGGCTACCTTTTACGTGGTCGCTCCGAATGCGCAACGCCACCCGGGCATTATGCAGCGGATGATTGCTGAAGGCCACGAAATAGGGAACCACACGATCACCCACGGGAATCTGGCTAAGATGTCTGCTGCTAGTGTTCGTCGCGAATTGAACGGAGGCCGCGAAGCCATTATCTCTACGACTGGCATCAAGCCCCTGACCATGCGCCCCCCTTATGGGGCCATCACATCAAATCAAAAACAGTGGATCCGCAGTGAATTCGGCTATCCGAGCATCATGTGGTCCTGCGACCCAGAGGATTGGAAGAAGCCTGGCGTTTCCGTCGTAACCAATCGCTTGGTTGCCGGCGCTCGGCCCGGAGCGATCCTCCTGGCCCATGACATCCACAAGTCGACTATCGACGCTGTGCCCGCAACACTTGATCGTATCCTCGCAAAAGGTCTCAGATTCGTTACCGTGACTGAGCTTATTGCGATGGAGGGGCGCTGAAAGCAGCCGCTCTGTTCATCACCTTTGGAAAACACTCGATTTGCAGCAATCGAAAATTTAGGCTCATCGCCGCTTAACCATCGGAAAGTTCGGGCACGATGCGCTTCATAAACTGGTCAAATAGCGGGACAGTGAATGCCGTATCTCCGTGGCTAGGGCTCCATACCATCCCCTTATTGATGAGCTTGCCTCTTGTCGGCGCCAGCGAGCGAACCTCGCGCGACATGACTGTCGCGATATCACCTGATCTGTGAGGCCCCTCTCCCAGCTCCGCCATAGCACGGAGATATTTCTTCTCAAGGGGTGTCATACGATCAAAGCGGACTCGAAAGAACGACTCATCCAAAGCCGCCGTAGCCAACTTCCCTGCATCTACCACATCGGCAAGAGTGATAGGACTCTGCTTCGCACAATCCCAAGCATGCTTTCCCCACTCCTGCAGAAAATAAGGATACCCCTTGGTCTGTCGAAAAATCTCACGAAGAGCCACATCCTCGAAGATCGCGCCCTCTGCTTTAGCAGGATTTAAAATAGCGTCACGAGACTGCGCTTCGTTCAGCGGGCCGAGAAAAGGAAAGTCGAACAAGCGCTCCGCATAAGATTTTGCGTTTCCCATGCGTCCGGGGAGTTGGGGCAGTCCGGCGCCCACAAGAGTCAGGGGAAGGGCCCGTTGGGACGTGCGGTGCAGAGCAGTGATGAGAGAAGCCAACTGCTCTTCTTCCACATACTGCAGCTCATCGATGAACATGACCAGTGATGTGCCTCCTGCTTGGGCCGCCAGCGCTACAGCCTCGAGTAAATCTTGGAGATCGTTTTCTAAGTCTCCGTTGTCAGCGAGTCCCGGCTCAGGCTCGTAATCGAACCCCACCTCAATGTCGGCATACTTAACTTTCAGGGCTTTTGC
>JAHDIL010000059.1:0-5811 GCA_020630835.1 Verrucomicrobiota bacterium | reverse complement strand
GTAATCCAACCCCAACTGGCTTTTGCAAACCCGGCCTCGCAGGGCCCGTTGAGCTTGGGATTTTGCGGTCTCTACACGCGAGAGCTTCAGCAGGGACTGTCGAAGCTGCGGTGCAAGCACGGCAGGTAGTGAACGATCTTCTGGCGCCTCTGCTCGTAAGGTGTGATGGCCAGCTGCTTCCGTATCACTGCGCAAACGATCCAAGAGAACGGTCTTTCCAACCCCACGGAGACCGACCATGAGCACACTCTTGCTCGCACGGCCAATACGGATACGTTCGATCGCAATACGAATCTGCTCGCGCAACTCATCTCGCCCTGCCAAATCGGGAGGCTGAGTGCCTGCGCCGGGCGCATAGGGATTGTTAATGGGATCCATAACTCAAATATACTAAATTTATCTAAGTTTACAAGATTTTGATAAACTGAGGTAAACTTGTTTGATATGGTATAACTTTAGCCTGACTCGCTAGTCCAAGTTGAGCCATAATAAATGACACCGGATAGCCCATCCATCCGACATGAGCAAAAAGCAGCAGGCAAATATCTACAGAAGATGCGATTCAGGTATCAAAACCGCGGTAGAGAGAGAAAAACCCGGCTCCTCGACGAGTCCATTGAGGTTACAGGGTATGATCGCAAATACGCGATTAAGCTGATGGCAAAGCCTGTAGGCGTGAATACACCGAAAGAGAGGAGAGGGCAGAAACACCCTACAACCAAGGTTTAGACTGGCAAGATGCCGGCAGTCCAAAATCCAACTAACGGCGACTAAAGTCGCCGCTCCGTAGACTGCTTCGTTACACGAAAGCCGCTGCCACGCTCAACTTCTCAAGTGGCGGTGCGAACTTAGTAAGGTTGATCCCGTCAACAGCCTTGGTGTATTCCTCAATGGTTGGGATGCGGCCTAGGATGGCAGAAAGCACAACAACTGGCGTCGAAGCGAGGAGCGACTCCCCTTTCTTGCGCTCGGAGTCTTCAACAACGCGGCCTTGGAAGAGACGCGTAGAGGTGGCCATAACGGTATCACCCTTGGCAGCCTTCTCCTGGTTGCCCATGCAGAGGTTACAGCCAGGGCGCTCGAGATAGAGGAGGTTCTCATATTCAGTGCGAGCGGCCTGCTTCGGTGCACTGTCATCAAACTCGAATCCACTGTATTTCTGCAGCACATCCCAATCTCCCTCCTCCTTCAACTCATCAATGATGTTGTAGGTAGGGGCTGCTACGACGAGCGGAGCCTTAAACTCTACACGCCCTGCATCTGACTCCAAATTCCGCAGCATCTGCGCGACGATTTTAAGGTCTCCTTTGTGCACCATGCACGAACCGACAAAACCGAGATCGACGGCTTTCTCGCCTCCGTAGTAAGTAAGGTCACGAATGGTGTCGTGGGTGTAGCGCTTAGACACATCATCGTTATGAACATCTGGGTCAGCGATCATCGGCTCGACGATCTGATTGAGATCAACGACGAACTCTGCGTGGTATTTCGCACTATCGTCGGGGCGCAAAGCCGGCTTGTCGCCAGAACGGATCTCAGCGATACGCTTGTCGGCCATATTCACGAGGCCCTGTAGCACCTGACCTTTGTTATCCATGCCTTTTTCGATCATGATCTGAATGCGACTTTTGGCGATTTCGAGGGACTCGATAAGGGTATCGTCCTGTGAAATACAGATAGAAGCTTTCGCTTTCATCTCTGCCGTCCAGTCTGTGAAGGTGAAGGCCTGATCGGCAGGCAAGGTTCCGAGGTGCACCTCAATGACACGGCCTTGGAAGACGTTTTCGCCAAATTTTTTCAGCATCTGCGCCTGAGTAGCATGCACAACATCGCGGAAATCCATGTGATCCTTGAGGTCGCCCTCGAAAGTGACTTTCACAGATTCAGGGATGGGCATAGAAGCCTCCCCTGTCGCCAATGCCAAAGCAACCGTTCCGGAGTCTGCGCCGAAGGCCACACCTTTCGACATCCGTGTATGCGAGTCGCCCCCGATGATGATGGCCCACTCATCGACAGTCAAATCGTTGAGCACTTTGTGAATGACGTCAGTCATCGCGTGATAGCCTCCGATCGGATCGCGTGCTGTGATGAGGCCAAACTCATTCATGAAAGACATCAGTTTAGGGATATTAGCCTGGGCTTTCTTGTCCCAAACCGACGCCGTGTGGCAGCCGGACTGGTAGGCCGCGTCTACGATTGGGGAAATGACCGTCGCCGCCATAGCCTCCAGTTCCTGCGAGGTCATGAGACCCGTGGTATCCTGAGAACCAACGATATTGACCTCGACACGGACGTCCGAGCCAGCATGCAAAGTCAGCCCAGGAGTAGCGCCAACAACGTTACGATTGAAGATCTTCTCCACAGCCGTAAGCCCTTGGCCTTCGTGGGAAATCTCCTTGGAGGGAGCGAATACGGCAGGTGCCTCGACTCCGAGAGTCTGCGCAGCAAAGGTCTGCAGCTTCTTGCCGAAGACGACGGCGTAGGATCCACCAGCTCGGATAAATTCTTTCTTCTGCGGAGTAAGCGCTGAGGAGATATCAGCGAGCTCCGAGTCACCCTGAAGTAGCTTTTTCGCTTTCGTATCGATAGTGAGGACGGTGCCGGTATCGACGGAGTAGACTTGTTCGAGGACGGGATCCCCGCTCTCATCGAGAACGGTGTTACCTTCAGCATCCTTTTTCTTCACCCAGTTCTTCAGGTCGATGCCGATTCCCCCGGTCACGCTGACCGTGGTGAGGAAGATGGGAGAGATCCCATTCGTTCCCGCTACGACAGGGAAGATGTTTACAAACGGCACATAGGAACTGGCCTGCATACCGGTCCAGAGGGCAACATTATTCACGCCGGACATCCGGGATGAACCGACCCCCATCGTGCCTTTCTCAGCGATGAGCATGACGCTCTTGTTCGGATGAATTTTCTGCAGGGCCTGGATCTCTTTCTGAGCCGCCTCTGAGATCATGCATTTTCCGTGAAGCTCACGATCTGAGCGAGAGTGCGCCTGATTACCGGGAGAGAGAAGATCGGTAGAGATGTCCCCCTCACCTGCCACATACGTGACGATGTCGATGGTCTCGGCAACGTCGGGAAGCTTGGTGAAAAACTCGGCCGCCGCGTAGCTTTTCAGGATCTCTGTGGCCACCGCATTGCCTGACTCGTGAGCAACTTTGAGACGCTCCGTATCGGCGTCGTAGAGGAACACCTGCGTCTTGAGAACATCCGCAGCTTTCTGGGCGATTCCCGCGTCCTCACCAAGAGCTAGATCGAGAAGCACAGCTACAGATGGGCCACCTTTCATGTGGGAAAGCAGCTCAAACGCGAAATCAGGCGTAATTTCAGCGAGGACTTGCTGACCGAGGATGACCTCTTTCAGGAAAGCCGCTTTCACACCAGCCGCCGCCGTCGTGCCAGGCAGGGTGTTATAGATGAGGAACTGTAGAGAGTCGGCGCGATGCTCGTTACTCTCATCTTTGATCTGCTCGATGATCTCTGTCAGAAGCTCCGCTCCATCGATCGGTTTTGGGTGCAGATCTTCCGCTTTGCGGCTTTCGATTTCCTCAAGATATTCTGAATAATGGCTCATAACAGGCGGCCTATATTACGAGCCTGTCACCTATCGTTTCAAGCGATTTTCTGCCGCTGGATACTGCGTAAATCTGCGCCTATCCTTGCTCGTTACCCCCCATAGCTTATGGCAACGTCCCCTTCCCTCATCGTCTTTGACCTCGATTTCACACTTTGGGACTGTGGCGGAGTTTGGGTTGATTGCTCCTCACCGCCTTACCAGAGACGTCAGGGAGAAATCTATGACCAGCGCGGCAAAGTGATGAGCCTGTATCCTGATGTCCCCGAGATCCTAGAATGGTGCGATACCAACGAGATCCCAATGGCTCTCGCCTCGCGAACGACTGAACCTGGCTGGGCCCGTCAGCTACTAGATCTGATGGACCTGCCCCATCGCTTCCCTTTCCAAGAAATCTACCCAGGCGAAAAAACGCAGCATTTCGCCAGTCTACAGAAGGAAACAGGCATCCCCTATTCCGAAATGCTCTTCTTCGATGATGAACCGCGCAACATTGCTGACGTGCAGGCGATCGGAGTCGATGCCCGACTCATTAGCGACGGACTCGATGCTATGACATTTCATCATAGCATCGCATCCTTCACCCCAAGGTAGTTTCACTAGACGAGCACCTTACCCGTCATCTCGACGGGTTGAGCAACCCCCATGAGGTGCAGCATCGTCGGCGCAATGTCAGCGAGAATACCGTCCTGGAGCGTTTTACCTTCGGCATCTGGTGCCACATAGATAAGATGCACCGGATTAGTGGTGTGGGCAGTGTGGGGCTTGCCGTCCTCACCAATCATCTTTTCGCAGTTCCCGTGATCAGCCGTGATGAGCAGCTGGCCACCGAGCGATAGCACTTTCTCGACGACCTGATCAACGCATTGATCAATGAACTCCACCGCCTTGATAGCAGCAGGGACGTTCCCCGTATGCCCTACCATATCAGGATTGGCGAAGTTAATGATCGCCATATCATAATTTTCGATCCGGTCGAGCACGGTGTCGGTGACATCCCTGGCAGACATCTCCGGCTTTTCATCATAAGTTTTCACATCTTGAGGCGAAGGCAGCACCTGTCGGTCTTCGCCTGTGTAGGGCTCCTCAACACCTCCATTAAAGAAGAACGAAACATGCGGATATTTTTCGGTCTCAGCGATCCGCAACTGAGTAAGGCCAGCCTTAGCCGCGACCTCGCCTAAAGTATTCACAAGCTCTTCAGGAGCGAAGATAACGGGACAATCGTAAGTCTCATCATATTCGGTGAGAGTGTAGTAAGAAACGGCACCCCACTCCCCACGGTCGAAACCGTCGAAATCATCCTTTAGGATAGCCTGGGAAAACTGGCGCGCACGGTCAGCCCGGAAGTTGAAACAAAGCACGACATCTCCCTCGCGGACTCGAGTGGTCTCAGACTCCTCAAAAATCAGTGCCGGCATAAACTCATCGGTTAGATCCGCCTCGTATTTCTCGGCAACGGCTGCGGATGGTGACTTGGCGGATACTTCTCCCACTCCGTGAACAATGGCGTCCCAAGCCAGCTTCGTCCGCTCCCAACGCGTGTCTCGGTCCATCGCATAATAGCGACCTACGACGGTGGCGATTCGCGCACCCGAGCTCTGCAGCCCACTCTCACAATGAGCGAGATAGCCGGTTCCGCCAGTTGGCGACGTATCGCGCCCATCCGTTATTGCGTGGACAAAGATATCGTCCACTCCGGCAGCCTTCGCTGCGTCTGCCAGAGCGATCATGTGATCTTGATGACTGTGCACGCCGCCATCTGAGATCAGTCCAACGAGATGCAATCGCCTGCCCTTCGCCTTCGAGAAGGCTTCAACAATGTTTGGTAGGGAGGCCAATTCACTATCGTCGATCGATTTATTAATGCGGGTGAAATCCTGGTAAACAATACGGCCTGCTCCGAGATTAAGGTGGCCTACCTCTGAGTTCCCCATCTGCCCATCAGGCAGCCCGACATCGAGCCCGCTGCCGCTCAGGTGAGAGACAGGGTAGGTTTCCATCAGTCGATCTGTGCTCGGGGTATCTGCCAGACGCGGACAATCTCCGGTCGCTTCCGCTCCCTCAGGACCTGCAGGGTTGTCACCCCACCCATCACGAATAATCAAGACAACAGGTTTTTTCGCCATATGGCTGTGTTTGTTCCCTAGAATGCTCAGCAAAGCAAATATGAAATCTCGCAAAACGCCTCAGTCGTCACGCGCGGATCTTCTGCCCAATACGCCGCT
>JAHDIL010000058.1 GCA_020630835.1 Verrucomicrobiota bacterium | reverse complement strand
GATGGCAGCACCTCGCTGTATTGCGGGGTGAGAAGCACATCATCAAAACTAAGTCCAAGAGTCAGATCTCCCATAGAAACCCATTGTGCAGTGGAGGGCTGCTTTCAAGCAAAAGTTTGGGCAGAAATTGACCGTTCGGGAGTGCACTAAATTGTCAATTAGCGAAACTCGCCTGCAAAAAAGGCATTGGCGCGCTTCTCCTCCCCAACTGTTGTCATAGGACCGTGTCCGGGGCAGATGACGGTTTCGTCAGGTAGGGAGAACACCTTCTGAAGGTTCGTTTGCCATGCGTCTTTGAAAGAGACCATCCCGCCCCCCATTGAACCGGCGAAGATAGCATCGCCAACAACGGCGATGGGCATAGCGAGGCCAGTAATGACGTAGGTGGTGCCACCCATAGAGTGTCCCCATGTCGTTCGCGTTTCCACTGATAGGGAACCGATCGAGAAGGTGTCGCCCTCTTCGAACTCTTGCGTTCCCGGCCATGGCTCTTGTGTGTTCGAAAACACCGCGCAACCGTCAGTTAAGCGTTTTCGAATAGTCTCAAGTTCTGCGATGTGGTCATTATGGGTGTGGGTGAGGAATATAGCTGAGAGCTCTAGACCGAGATCGTCAATCGCTCTCAAGAGGTCTTTGGCATCAGCCCCTGTATCAAACACTGCGGCCTCTTTTGTCTCTGTATCCCATAGCAAAAAGGCATTTACCCTCATGCTGCGATAGGGGGTGTTGAACTGCGCGAGCCCCTCCACGGAGACTGGCTTGGGTGCCCAGGCTTTTCCTGCTAGTAGAGTAAGTGCATCAGGGTCGAGGCCTAAGGCAGTGGCGATCTTTGGCAGGGCTCCTTCGTCGCAAAATTCTCCGCGACAGATACGAGCTACGAGGTCAGCAGGCACGCCAGAGCGGATTGCTACCTCAGTTTCCGAGATGTGGCGACCACGCATCGTCTTGGCAATGATGTCCTCGAAGTCATCTTCGAGAGGGACGAATGGCGTGATCATTTTACGTCTTTTGGCTTTTTAGGTGATGAAGACTATATGCGTCGAGCGTTTTCGCCTTCCTCGATGAGTTTCCAGAATTGTGGCGATTTGTGGAGTGCTTCCTCATCACCCATAGGAAGGCTGGCACGAAAACGAAAGTCTTGCATGGTGCCTTTGTGGAGAACTCGATGGACGATCACGGAATCTCCCGACACCTCAAAATAAATCCGAACATCATCGGCGCGATAGCGGTAGAGCTCTTTTCCGTCGCGCTTGATTTGGCCAAAGGGAGCTGACTCACTGGGGGTTTCTTCCGCCGCTTTCAAGTCGTCTTGCGTGACCTGGAATTGGTCCAAGACCGAAAGCTGCTGAAGGGTGGGGAGCTGCGAGATTTCCGCGGCACTGATCTCGTTAAAAACTATCTGTAACACATCTCAGAATTCGCGCAAAAGCGGCTTCCTTACAACTGGAAAGTTAGCTTGGCAGGAGGGGGAATTGGCACTAGCCTGCCTCATGCACCGCCCTTTTTGCCGTTTCCTAGCACTAATTGCCGTCGCGCTGCTTGGCTTCGGGCCGCAGGATGGCTGGGCTCAATTCTCCGAGAGTAACCGTTTTGGGGGAAGCCAAAATCGTGCTTCAGCAGGACAGTCTAGGACAACTACTGGCGTTGCTCCCTCGGGGTTCCAGACCCCATCAGCAGGCCGGGGCCAGTTTAAAATGAATCAGGGCGGGCTTATTTTCATGAGCGATCATCACCGCAAGATGGGGGTGAGTGTTGGGGAATCTGATTTCCAAGATATCTTTATCTGGGCCCGAAGTGTTCAGCATACAGATGGTCGCTACACGGAGAGTAAACAGGATAGCACGACGCAAACTCTGGAGCAGATAACCAAAAGCAAAAATGGAGTTAAGCTCCAGCGGCGTCTTGTCGAAATGGATGGACGAGGAAGGCCACATGTGGTCCAGATTTTCGACGGCCGGGATCAGTTTAAATACCGTGGAAAACTTCACTATGACGGGCTCGGCCGTTTTGTAGGAGAGGAGCTCTTCGATGCCAGCGGGAATCTGATTCGCACGAAAGTGCAGAAATATCATCCTACTGCTGGGTATCCTCTGGCTCTGCAGAGCGTCGATCACGTGGCTAACGTGCCTTCGGATCTCCGATTAGTTATTACGCGTGAAAATGAGGCTGCAACAAACCCAGAGAGCAGTGGAACTGGGTTATTTGGTCAGAAAAAAACGCGGCAAGCTCCTGTGTTGGAGGGGGCTACGGAGCGACCGAAGGCAGACTTGCCAGGTGGCTTAAAAGGCCTTGGGCGAAAGCTCTTTGGCGGAAAACGGTAGGTGAAACTTCTTCGACTACGATCTCTTTTATAGGCAGAAGAGCAGGCCTGCTTGGAAAGATCGAAATTCCTTGGAAGTAATGCTTGCCTTTCCTGCCGCATTTACTCATTCTTGATCCCAATGTCGGCGGTTGGCTGACAGTAAGTTGCCCTTATATAGCGGCAAGGCGAGAATAACCACCCCAAGCTTTTTCATCTAATTTATGGCCTCTTTCGAATATGTAGCAGTAAACGCCAAGGGCGAGCAGTCTACAGGAAGCATCGACGCGAGTAATGAGGCAGACGCCATCGGGCAGCTGCGTAAGTCAGGGCTTTACCCCACTCAGGTGGTTGCCGCAGGAAAAGGTGGTGTTTCCAATAAGGCCAAGAAAGCTTCCGCCAAGGGCGGTAAAAACAAAAGCAAGTCGTCGAGTAAGGGCTCTTCTAAAGGCGGCTCTAAAGGTGGTATAGGCGGAAAAGTGAAGGGCAAAGTGCTGATGATCTTCACTCGGCAGCTTGCTACGCTAGTTGATGCGGGTCTTCCGCTGATGAAAGGGCTTACGGTTCTGGGGAACCAGGAAAAAAACCGGGTAATGGCCTCAACCATCAACCACCTCTCCGACGGCGTTGCTGGTGGAGGCACTTTTTCGGAGAGTTTAGGTCAGCACCCAAGGATTTTTGATCGCCTGTATGTGAATATGGTCAAGGCCGGAGAGCTTGGTGGTGTCCTAGAGCTGGTTCTCGTTAGATTAGCAGAGTATCAGGAGAAGGCCGAGAAGCTTAGGAATAAGGTAAAAGCTGCGATGATCTACCCCATCGTTGTCGTCATCATCGCAGTAGCGATTCTTACGTTCCTTTTGGTCGTGATTGTTCCAAAGTTTGAACAGATTTTCCAAGACATGGACGCCGAAATGCCGGCGCTGACTTTGGCGGTCATCGGGTTTAGCGACGGCGTAAAGGATAATTGGTATTGGATACTTGGCGGGGGGCTCCTTATTTTTATCGGGTGGAGGTTACTTTCTCGCAGCGAAAAGGGGCGGGCAGCCTTAGACCGATTTGTTCTAAAAGTCCCTATTTTTGGTGATGTTCAGCTGAAAGGCTCGATCTCGCGCTTTACGAGAACCCTCGGGACTCTTGTGACTAGCGGGGTTCCGATTTTGCAGGCGCTCAATATCACCAGAGAAACAGCCGGGAATACCGTGGTTGCCAATGCTATTGAAAAAGTTCACGAAGCTGTGCGTGAAGGTGACTCCGTTGTCACTCCCTTGGAGTCCAGTGGTATCTTCCCGCCCATGGTGATCAGTATGGTTGACGTGGGCGAAGAGACTGGCCAACTACCTGACATGCTTCTCAAAATTGCCGATGTTTACGATGATGAAGTAGATATGGCTGTAGATGGACTGACGGCCCTCATTGAGCCACTTATGATCGTGTTGCTCGCGCTAATTGTCGGAACGATCGTTGTAGCCCTCTTCCTGCCCATGATTGGGATTATCTCGAACATGCAGAATGCGTAGCTCCTGCATAGAGCTTCTTTGAAACATGAAAACGCATAAACATAGCTATCGATATCACCAGCGCGGTCTCACTCTCGTAGAGTTGCTGATGGTTATGGGGATCATGGTGTTCTTGGCAGGGTTAATCGTGGCTGGTCTGGCTGCGGTCCAGACTGGTGCCAACGAAAATGCAACGCTTTATAGCGGAGCTTGATAGTGGGCTTAATTAAGCTGGATAAGGGGAGCTACCCCCTAAACCCTCCCGCTGGTGGTCAGCGGAATGATGATGGGCTAATCGGATCTGAGGTGCTCTACGCTCATCTCTCCGGTGATCGATACTCCGGATCAGGATCAAGTAGGGGGAAGCCTGCCCCGAATGGAATAGCAGACATAGCCGAGGACGAGAACAGCACAGTTGAGGCTTATGTGAACAACTTGGCGGAAATCGAAGGCGCGCAGACAAACCCAGCTCGTTCGATGTTTGCGGGCGGAAAATACCTCGTGATTGATGCCTACGGCGACCCTATTCGGTATTTGGCAGAGGCTCCCAACATTACCGATCGAACGACGATAAATCCCACCTATGACATTTGGTCTCTCGGCGGCGTTGATGACAGTGGCGAATTGAGCGATGAGGAGATCGAGGGGAACTACATTAAAAACTGGTAACCCCGAAATGTGAGGCATCCCCGCTGCAGTCACTGCAATCTCGCAAGTAGTTCAAAATCGCTTTTGGGGTCAAAGGCATCTAACACTTGGCGCTGTTTTAGCGCTATTTCACCTGCCCCTTTTTTTCCGAGACGCAGCATTTCCAGCATCTCGGCATCAGAGAAGGTGGCCCCCTCGCCGGTTCCTTGGAGTTCGATCATCTCTAAGTCCTCCGTCATGACGAGGTTGAAGTCGACTTCAGCGTCCTTGTCCTCGTGATAATTAAGGTCTAGGAGGCAGTCGCCTTTCCAGACTCCTGTGCTCACGGCAGTTGCTAGTCGGCTCATGGGAGATGTGTCAAGTTTGCGTGCCGCCACAAAGCGCTGAAACGCCATCTCTGCAGCCACACAGGCACCTGTGATTGAGGCTGTGCGCGTCCCGCCATCTGCGCGCAGGACATCACAGTCGATCCAAAGCGTCCGCTGGCCGATTTTTTCTAGATCGACAACGGCACGGAGACTACGTCCGATGAGTCTTTGAATCTCCGAGCTGCGACCATCGATTTTGCCCCGATTAACATCGCGGCCTTTCCGCTCTAAGGTTGAATAGGGCAACATACTATATTCTGCCGTTAGCCAGCCGCCGGATACACCCTGATATTTCATCCAACTGGGCACACCTTTCTCAAGCATGGCGCAGCAGATAACCTGTGTATTTCCAAAGTTTACTAGGACACTGCCGTGGGCGTGTCCTGCTACATCAGGGTGGAAGGAGACCTGGCGCATGGCATCGGGGGAGCGTCCGTCAATTCTTTGCATGACAGTGATTTGCTGCAAATCAGCACGAAATGCAAGCGAGGAACTCACTGCTTGCGAGGGGTGTTTTCTCTGGCATGGTGCCCCTCGCTTTTCTGCTTGATGGGTTTTCCCCCAAGGCAGTCTGCAAAACGCAAGAGCCGGCTAACCGGTCGTCGCCATGCCTAGCCTACTAGAAAGACTCGAGAAGTTTGCCGTGGACGTCATATTTGACAGGCGTTCGGGGGCAAGGGCGACGGTGTTTAAAGGCTTTCTGAGCTCTCTATCTGTTCCTTATACATCGGCAGTAAAAGCGCGCCTTTGGCTTTATCGTAACCGGATTTTACGAGAGAGGAACCTTGGCTGTCTTGTGGTCAGTATAGGAAACCTAACCGTGGGAGGAACCGGGAAGACCCCTGTTGTGGAAAAATTCGCTCGTTCCCTACAAGATGGCGGGCGTCGCGTGGCTATTCTTAGCCGAGGCTACAAATCAGTGAAACAGCCGTTCCTGAAACGACTAGCAAATAAATTGAAGGGGATCGATGAGATCGACCCTCCTCGCGTCGTCTCCGATGGCAAGAGTCTATTGCTCGATTCGAGGACAGCTGGTGATGAGCCCTACATGCTGGCAGCCAATCTACGTGATGTGCCCGTGGTGGTCGACAAGGACCGAGTGAAAAGTGGGCGTCACGCCATATCGCAGCTCAACTGCGACACCCTCATTCTCGATGATGGACTCCAGTATCTGAGACTGCGGCATCGGTTGGATATTGTTCTGGTCGATAGGTGGCAGCCTTTTGGCACCGAGAGAATGCTGCCACGAGGAACTCTTAGGGAACCGCATAGGAACCTCCGGCGTGCTTCTTATATTTTTATCACAAAATGCAATGGCGATCCGAATGATGAGCTCGTAGAGAGAATCAGGCAATACAACCGGACAGCAGAGATCATCGAGTGTGAGCATCGCCCTCGTTACCTGCAGCACATCGAGACGAGAGAGTCTCGCCCTTTAGAGGATTTGAAGGGAGCTAAGGTCGGCACGGTTAGCGCCATCGCTGTGCCAGAGAGTTTTGAGCATGGGGTGAAGTCGTTGGGTAGCAGTGTTGAGGTGACCTGCCGCTTCATGGATCACCATCGGTTTACGGAGCAGGAGATTTTATCGTTCATTAACTGCTGCGTAGAAACTGACGTCGACTTTATCGTAACGACAGAAAAAGATGCCGTGAGGTTCCCTCGTCTGGGGCGGATGGATATTCCAATTTATTTTCTGCGCGTAGAGATTGGCATTCTCAGTAATGAAGAAAGCTTCGATCAGTGCATCCAGAGAATTTGCCAACCGAGGACTGAAACGCCTGCAAGACGGTTTTTCTAGCAGAATGCCGTTTTCCTCATTTATAGACTGCCGCATTGCGCTAGTGAACAATGACACCGAGACCTTCTTTTACTGCCGTCTCACGTCTAGGCTTTCGCAGCAACATGATCGCATATTTTCGCTCATGCCCCGTCACCTTAACAAGCTCGTCCGAGAGGGCAGTTTTTCTCTCTCTGCCCCGATTATGGTAACGAAACCGCGTTTTCTCTAGGTATTCGTGCACTGCTTTTTTGCTCATGTTGGATGGATAGGCCATCCGGTGTCATTTATTCTAGCTCAACTCGCTGGCGGATTTAAGTCTAACTTTAAGCTTGAGGCTTGGTGAAGCTTCTTCCACAGTTCGCGACTATGAAGGTTTTCTTTACTACTACCATCGTTGCCGCCTACGCCCTTCTTGCTCCAGTCTATTCTGCAGATGAGAGTGAATTAACACCCATCTTCGACGGGAAGACCCTCGAGGGTTGGAAGTTAGACGGATACGGAAGTGCTGTCTACGTCGTTCACCAAGGCGCGATTCGTGGGATCACGACTCCGAAGAGCCCCAACACCTTCCTGTTAACGGAGAAAGAATATGGGAATTTCGTTCTTGAGTTTGAGGTCAAAGTCCATGGCGGTTTAAACTCGGGGGTTCAGATTCGCTCCAGACCGAAAGTTCAATCCGATTTGGCGACAACTGGGAGGAACGGAAAACCAGCTTCTGATAAGGACCTTGGCAAGCTTTTTGGACCTCAGGTAGAGATCGAAGCCGGCCCTGGACAGTCTGGCTACATCTACGGCGAAGCAACTGGTAGAGGATGGCTCTCACCTGAGCCGGGAGAGGGCGCAGAGCATGATTACTTTAAGAACGACGATTGGAACCACTATCGAATCGTTGCGGAGGGGGCGCGTATACAGACTTTCGTGAATGGCAACCTTGTAGCGGATCTGAGTGATGAGGCTATTTACAAGACTCATCCAAAGGGGTTTATCGGTCTGCAAGTGCACTCGATCAAAGCCAATACGGGCCCATTTGATGTGTTCTGGAGAAATCTGCGCATCAAAGAACTCGATTGAGATCTTAGCCCTGCCGCCCGATTAGTTCCAGACAATTGCAATTTAGCATTTTGCGTCGTCAGGTTGGCGTATGTCAAAATGGAAGACGCAGCGCCGAAAGCTTGAGACTTTCGGTGTAAGAAAGCTCGCCGATGGGATCCCTCGGTTGTCGCGCCATCGTGCCAGGCAGATTAGCCGACTGCTCGGTAGTTTGGCGTATCGTTTTGACAAGCGTGGGAGGCAAACGGCGATTGAGAACCTGACACTCGTTTTTGGTCGAGAGCGCTCTGCGCGTGAAATCGATGCTATCGCGAGAGAATCATACAAGTCTTTTGCCCAAACGGTAGTCGATCAGTTCTGGAGCCCGCGGCTGACTGCTGAAAATTACCTCGATTTCGTTACTCTAGAGCTGGAAGACGCGGAGGCGGTCGAGGCAGCAAAAGAGACGGGAGCGATATGGGTGACACCTCATTACTCAAACTTCGAATGGATCGCCCTTATTATGGGGTTTCGGGGTTACCGCTTCACCATCGTGGCCCAGAATTTTCGGAATAAGGGAGTTCAGGAGTTTTTTCAACACAATAGAGAGGTCTCCGGGCATAAGGTGATCCCTCAGCAAGGGGCTTTGCGCGGCTTGCTTTCCGCGCTGAAAAATAAAGGGCATGCTGCTTTTTTGCCTGATCTAACGGTAAAACCGTCCAAGATGGCGGCGGTCATTACCTCATTTGGCCGGGAGTGCTGCGTGACAGCCTTGCATGCGGAGCTGATGCGCCGCACGAACCTCAAGGTCATCCCCGGTATGGCCTTTCCGCAGGAGGAT